>CAIPII010000031.1 GCA_903865035.1 uncultured Burkholderiales bacterium
GGCTCCAAGAGTGAAGCCAATCCCACGCCACTCAAGCCCACAAAGCCGGTGCTGGAGGCCGCCACCACCATGGCGCCACTGGATTTGAGCCATGACCTTCTGGAGAGCGAGCTTTGCAACTCTGCAGCTTCGTTTGCGCCACTCTTGTCGCTCGCCATTGAATGTGATGTGTTCTCGGTCTTCATGCCACACCTCCTGCCAAAATTTGAGCTTGTGCGCGTTTGATGGCCCTCATGATTGCCACATGGCTGCCACAACGGCATTTCAAATCTTTCAAGCCCTCTTTGATTTGATCTTCGCTGGCCTTGGGGTTTTTCTTGAGCAAGGCAGAAGCCGTCATCAACCACCCGTTCACACAATAGCCGCACTGTGTGACTTGCTCCTCAACAAAGGCTGCCTGCAATGGATGGGGCTTGGCTTCTGTGCCCAAGCCCTTCAAGGTGGTGACGGATTGATTGGCACAAGCGGCAACGGGCAGCACGCATGAGCGTGTGGCTTGACCATTCAAATGCACCGTGCACGCGCCGCACTGCGCAAGCCCACAACCAAATTTGGGGTTGTTCAATCCCAGCTCATCTCTGAGCGCGTACAAAAGAGGCATTTGTGGATCTCCGTCGATCTCAACCGCCTCTCCATCCACCTTGAACGTTGTTATAGACATCACTTCTCCTAAACCAGTATGATTGGAACCAAAAAACACTTGCAAAACTCTACCATTGTTTCAAACCCCACACATCGTGATTAACACCAAGGTAGCAGACTGACATCTCGGTGGATGGCTAAAATTACCCATTCAAAACCCTCCTGTCCTAACCCTCCCATCACCCCAACAGTCCTTGCATGACCTCCACCACAAACCGTTTTTCGACTTGGCGAGTGCTC
The DNA here is from genome assembly GCA_903865035.1 of uncultured Burkholderiales bacterium. Taxonomy (GTDB): domain Bacteria; phylum Pseudomonadota; class Gammaproteobacteria; order Burkholderiales; family Burkholderiaceae_C; genus Limnohabitans. Next base: position 883 of record CAIPII010000031.1, read on the forward strand.
GCATGGATTTTGGCCCTCACACTCACGCCCGTCTTGGCTTTGGTGGGTTGGTACGCATTCATTCAATGGGGAGGAAACTTTCATGAAGTGGTGCCCCAAGAGCTTTATCGCTCCGCGCAACTCAACGCCAATCAATTGGAGCAAAGGATCGAGCAGCACCACTTGCAAAGCATCTTGAATTTAAGAGGCATGAACCCAGGAGAGAGTTGGTTTGACGATGAGATGAAAGTCTCCAGCGCCCACCACCTCACCCACTTGGACGTTGCCCTCTCAGCAGGCACTGTGGTCTCACCCGAACAAATTCAAAATATCCTGCAAATGATTGACCAAGCCCCCAAACCCCTTTTGGTCCATTGCACGGACGGGGCCGATCGAACAGGTTTGTTGCTGGGCTTGTATTTGGAGAAAAGAGGCGTCAATGCGCAAACAGCTCACGAGCAATTGTCTTGGCATTATGGACATTTTCCTCACCTGAGGTGGAGCTTCACCAAGGCGATGGACGAGAGCTATGAGGGCTATGAAAAATTCTTGCAAGAGCAATCCATCAAAAGCCACGCCTTGGCTCAGTGAGTCAAAACTTCAAGCTTGTAGGGCCAAAAGCCTTGAGTACTCTCCAACCACCCCGGCATCATCAATCCAACTCACCTGCACCAAGCCCGTGACGCTGGCTCTGAGGTAAAACTCAAAAAACGGATTTGCAGCAATGCCAGAGGATGTATCGACTTTGAAGACCTCGCGTTGATCGTACTGCACGCGTATCCACTGGATCACATTCCTCTTGATGGTGTGTCCAGACAAGTCTTGCAAATAGCCTGTCTCCATCGGGTGTTGGACCAAGAGTCTGACCTTGACAACATCTCCGGCTCTAGCTCCGGTGCTCCAAGTGAGTCTTGCATTCATGGCCATGTGTAGTCTCTCAATTCAGGAGGCATCCACGCAAGCGGACTCGGTCACGACCACCTGGGCCTCATCAAAGAACCACTCGCCTTGATTGGTGCGAGCAACGGCCAAGATTTTTTGAGAACCTGCCAATCGCACCCGTGTGTTGACCATGGCTTTGCCAGACGCAGCACCCAAATGAAAACGCGCCATCACGAGTACAGGATTTCTTTGAGAGAGCAAATAAATATCGGTGATGTGCTCCTCTTCGCTCATGGCAGAGTTCACCTCCACAGACAAAGGAACCGAGTTGCCGTTGTCGGCCAAGAGCGTCATTTGCAAATCCACGCGGGCTTTTTTGAATTGTTCAAAATGACCATTGAAGCCCTCCACTCCCTCCATCATTTCGACAAGGGTTCTCAAAGAGCCTGAACTCATGACCACAGCATGGCTTGGAGTGGACGCAAACGCCCCCAAAGCCGCGCCGCCCAGCAAGAGCGCGCGACGTGACAAGACACTCAACTCAATCACCTGTTGCTGCATGAAACTTTTTCTCCAAGACCAACGCTTGCAAGACTGACCATCCTTCTCGCGCTCCCTTGCCTTTAATTCAAAAATGTACAAGACCCCTTCGCTTGGCGCTTGGGGTCAGAAAAAAACACCCAACCCACGAGGGGTCAGGTGTTGGGTGTGCCCTGAACCCCAAGAGCCCATGGACTGAACTCGCTAGGGGGTGGGAGAGAGACTCTTCGCTTTTAGGCTTTGACGAGCGTGAAGCCGTGGTTCTTGAGAGGGAAAGACCTCACACGCGTGCCTGTTGCATTGAAGATGGCGTTGGCCAGTGATGGGCCAAGGGGAGCCTGTGTGGGCTCGCCCACTCCGCCCCAAAATCCACCTGTTGGAGCAATCACTGTTTGCACCTTGGGCATCTCGTTCAAGCGCATCATGCGGTAGTCGTGGAAGTTGGACTGCTCAACGTGTCCATCCTTGATGGTGATCTCACCCCAAAAAATCGCTGACAGTCCATGCACCATGCTGCCTTGGAGCTGAGCTTGGATGTTGTCAGGATTGACCGCATAGCCTGGATCAATGCCCACCACGATGCGGTGAATCTTGACCTCTTTCTTGTCATTGACCGAGACCTCGCACACACAAGCGGTGTAGCTGCCATACCCTTCGGTCTCGGCAATGCCTCGGAAAACACCTTTGGGCAAGGGACTGGAGTAATTGGCCGCTTTGGCCACAGCGAGCAAAATCGCTTTGTCCTTGGGTCGTTTGTCGGAGAGCATGGACAAACGGAAGTCAAGGGGATCTTTGCCCGCTGCGTGAGCCAACTCATCGATGAAGCACTCACGCACGAAAGGATTTTGTGAGTGACCCACCGATCTCCAAAAGCCAACGGGCACATTGGTGTTGCGCTGAGCGTAGTCAACCAATGTGTTTTCAATGGCGTATGGGTGATCACTGAAACAAGCCACGGCTTGGGGATCGATGCCTTTGGGCAGTGGCAACTTCAAGAGCTGATTCAAAATAGAGGGGGCACTTACGCGAACGTGCATGGCACTGATGTGCCCGTCTGCGGTTTGAGTGGCACGCATTTTGACCAAGCTTGCGGGCCTGTAGAAGTCGTGCTGCGTGTCTTCCTCACGAGTCCAAAGCATTTTGACGGGCAAGGGAGACATGGCCTTGGCAATCTTGGCGCCTTGCAGGCTGAAGTCTTGAGAGCCGCCGCGACGACCCAAACCTCCGCCCAGTTGAACCTGGTAGACCTTGACGTTTTCGATCTTCAGACCTGCGCCAGCAGCAGAGACGGCAAGGGTTGCCTCAGGACTTTGCGTGGACGTCCACACCTCAAGCGTGTCTCCTTGCAACCATCCGGTGTAACCCATGGGCTCCATGGTGGAGTGAGCCAAGTAAGGCGTGAAGTATTCAGCCTCAATGACCTTGTCAGCCTTTGCCAATGCTCCCAAAGCGTCTCCATCGTTTCTGGCCACAGCGGCCTCGGTTTGGGTCAGACCTTCATGGAAAAACTGAGAAATAGAGGCGCTAGAGGTCTTGGCCAAATCGGCTGGCACATCCCACTCGACGCTCACATCCTTTAAAGCCTCTTTGGCGCGCCACCAATTGTTGGCCACCACCGCCACGAAGTCTCCCATGTCAAGCACCTTGATGATGCCTCGGCGATTGATGACCTTGGAGCTGTCCAGGCTCTTGACCTTGCCATTGAAGACCGGACAAGACATCACCGCTGCGTAGACCATGCCAGGCAACTGGGTGTCAATGCCGTATTTGATCTTGGCGCGCACGATGTCAGGGATCTCACGGCGCTTGATGGGCTGCCCAATGATCTTCCAGTCCTTGGGATCCTTCAAAGCGACTGAGGCTGGGGGGTTGAGCTGTGCAGCAGCTTGTGCCACTTGTCCGTAGGTCACGCTTTTTTTGCTCCCGGTGTGGGTGATCACGCCAAACTTGGCAACACACTCAGAGGAAGGAACATTCATGGCTTGGGCACCAGCCACGATCAGCATCTCGCGAGCTGCTGCACCGGCTTGTCTCAAATACTCGTGCGAATTTTGAATGGTCTTGGAGCCCACAGATGACATGTCACCGTAGACACGTTTTTGCGCCAAGCTCTCATGAGCAGTGGCGAACTCGACTTTGACTTTTTTCCAATCGACTTCAAGCTCATCGGCCACGAGCATTGGAGCAGAAGTGCTCGAACCTTGACCCATCTCTGCTCTGGCGTATTTGATGATCACGCTTTCATCAGAACGAATTTCAATCCAAGCGTTGACCTTTTGAGCTGTCGCAGGAGCTTTTGTATCTGCGGCCTCGGCCATTGAGGGCACAAAGAAGCCCAAAGAAAATCCAGCTCCGGTCGTGGCCGAAACGCTGGCAGAGAACTTCAAGAAGTCCCGTCTTGCCATGCCCTCAGTGCTTTTTACAGTGACTTGACTCATGCGTGTACTCCTTTGGCTGCAACGGCGTGAATGGCAGCACGAATGCGAGCATAGGTGCCGCACCTGCAAATGTTGGTCATCGCTGCGTCGATGTCTTCATCCGTGGGTTTGGGTTTTTTCTTGAGCAGGGCCACCGCTGCCAACATCTGCCCCCCTTGGCAATAGCCACATTGGGGCACCTCGTGATCAATCCAAGCCTGCTGCACAGGGTGCAACTTGCCATTTTTCTCCAACCCCTCAATGGTCACCACTTGTTGACCCACAGCGGCCGAGACTGGGTAGGAGCAAGAGCGCATGGGCTCCCCATTCAAGAGCACGGTGCATGCTCCGCATTGGGCCACACCACATCCAAACTTGGGCCCTTTGATGTCGAGCTCATCTCTCAATGCCCAAAGCAAAGGCATTTCTGGTTCAACATCGAGTTCATGCACGTGTTCATTGATGGTCAGTTTCATGTCTATTTTTTCCTATGTGAATGGATGAACTTTATCAGCTCAACTCGCCCGCAATTCAAGGGTTATCCCTGTCTTGCGGGCGATAAGGTCAGTGTGAATCAAGCGTTCAATTCTTCGGGAGTCAGTACGCGTGGCCCGTTGCCAGCGAAGCGATCCAAGTAGAGATAAATCACTGGAGTGATGTAGAGCGTGATCACTTGTGAAAAAAGCAATCCCCCTACCACAGCGATACCCAAAGGAGCTCGCAATTCTGCACCCGCTCCCAACCCCAAGGAGATGGGCAAAGCCCCCATCAAGGCGGCAAAGGTGGTCATCAAAATGGGCCTGAACCTCAAGGAGCAGGCCATTCGAATGGCTTGCTCTGGGGGCAAGCCTTGCGTGCGCTGAGCATAAGGCGAAATCAATCATCATGATCGCGTTTTTCTTCACAATGCCAATGAGCATCAAAATGCCGATGGTCGCAATGAGCGTCAAATCAATTCTGAAGTACCACAAGAAAAGCAGTGCACCCACCGCTGCAGAGGGCAAACCCGCCAAGATGGTCAAGGGGTGAATGTAGCTCTCATAGAGTACCCCAAGGAGCACATAGATCACCAAGACCGCAACCAAGAGCAACACCACTTGACCCGACTGGGTGTTTTGGAAGACAGCGGCGTCGCCGCCGTAGTTCGTGATGATGGTGCTTGGAATCTTGAGGTCCTCAGAGATCTCTGAGATGCGCTTGGTTGCATCCCCCAAAGGAACGCCAGGCGCCAAATTGAAGGACAAAGTCACCGCCTGCAATTGACCTTGGTGATTGACCGCAGTGGGACCAACCGCTCGGGTGACCGTCACCACACTGGAGAGCGGAATGACCTGAGAGGTGAGCTTGGAGTGCACAAACACATTGCCAATGGAGGTCTCAAACTGCCTGTAGTCCTTGGGCGCTTCAAGGATCACTTGGTAGCTGTTGACGGGTGTAAAAATGGTTGAAATCTGACGATCACCAAAGGCGTTGTAGAGCGCCGTTCGAACGTCTTGGGTGGACACGCCCAAAGAGCCCGCACGAGCACGGTCGACCTCAACGTGCACTTGAAGGCCTCTCAATTGAGAGTCACTGGTGACATCTCGAAACAAGCCGTCAGATTTCATTTTTTCTTGCAGCTTGTTGGACCACTCGTTCAATGAATCAGCGCTGACACTTTGCATCACATACTGATAGCGGCTCTTGCTCACTTTGCCGCCCAACCTTAAGTTTTGCACCGGTTGCATGTAGACAGCAAAACCCGGGTAGCGAGACAAGGTTCTCAGTTTCTCAATCACAAGACCAATTTTGGGGCGCTCGCTCAAAGGCTTTAAAACCACAAACATGCTGCCTGAGTTCAAGGGCTTGGGAGAGGCTGAGCCAGACCCCACAAAAGACTGAATGTAATCCACCGATGGGTCCTTGGACATTCGATCGGCCACCAAGGTTTGGATGCGAACCATCTCAGCAAATGAGATGTCCTCTGAGGCCTCGGTGGTGACTGAAATTTGTCCAATGTCCTCTTCGGGAAAGAAGCCTTTGGGTGCGATGGAGTAGAGCCAACCGGTGAGCACAAAGGTGCCAAAAGCAACACCCAAGACCCACACTCGGTGGCGAAGCGCGATCTCAAGCGTGTCCTCATAGCCCTTCAAGATGGAATCAAACGCTTTTTCAAACCAACGACCAAATGCGTTCTCCCCTTCTGCCGAATAGCCATGCCCACCGTGGTGAGGATGCGGATTGGTGCTGGGAGGCAAAAAGCGCGAGCACAACATGGGCACCAGTGTGAGGGAGACCACTGCAGAGACCAAAATGGCCAAGGCCACCACAACCGCGAATTCGTGGAACAACAAACCAATCACGCCAGGCATGAAGAAAATGGGAATGAAAACCGCCACCAATGAAAACGAAATGGACAAAATCGTAAAGGCCATCTCCTTTGAGCCCTTCAAAGAGGCTTGCATGGGTGTGAGACCCTCATCAATGTGACGCACGATGTTCTCCAGCATCACAATCGCATCATCCACCACCAAGCCCACGGCCAAGGTGATGCCCAAGAGCGAAATGTTGTCCAAAGAGTAACCCAATGCATACAGCAAGGCCACGGCACCAATCAACGAAACGGGCAAACTGAGGGTCGGGATGATGGTGGCAGCAGCCCTTCTGAGGAACATCAAAATCACCATCACCACCAACACCACGGTGAGGCCCAACGAGACTTTGACATCCTCAATGGCCGCACGAATCGAGACCGAGCGATCGTTCAAAGGCAAAATCTCGACAGACGCAGGCAGCTGCTGCTTGAATCTTGGAATCAGTGCATTGACCGAATCCACCACTTCCACGGTGTTGGCCTTGGGCTGCCTTTGAACTGCCAAAATGATGGAGGTTTTACCCAAGTAACTCGCTGCAGTGCGAACGGACTCAAAGCTGTCTTCAACACTGGCCACATCCTTTAAACGAATGACGCCAGAGGGTTTTGAGCTCACGATCAATTCAGCAAACTCGGCCGCCTTCATCAATTGTTTGTTGGCCGTGATGGTCAAGAGCTGTTTGGGACCATCCAAAATACCCACTGGCGTGTTGGAGTTGCCTTGATTGACGGCAGTCAAGACCTCATCCATGGTGAGACCATAAGAGGCCAAGGCCTGAGGGTTGGCTCGAACTCGAACGGCAAAGCGTTTTTGACCGTACACATTGACCAACGCCACCCCACTGATGGTGGAGATGGTGGGTGCGATCAAGTTCTCCGCATAATCGTTGAGCTCAGACATGCCCATGGAGGGAGAGGTGAGCGCCAAAAAGAGAACTGGTGCGTCAGCTGGATTGACCTTCCTGTAGGAAGGGGGCACGGTCATCTCGATGGGAAGCGATTTCTGAGCCCTCAAAAGAGCGGCTTGAACGTCCACAGAGACAGCGTCAATGTCTTTGTCTGGGTTGAACTCCAAGGTGATGGTGGAGGCACCCGTGATGTTGGTGGAGCTGATGGTGCTGATGCCATCAATGGTTGAGAATTGCTTCTCCAAGGTGAGCGCCACAGAAGCGGCCATCGTCTCGGGACTGGCTCCTGGAAAACTGGCCGTGACACTGATGACGGGCGTGTTGAAAGCAGGAAGCGCTGAAATTGGAATTTTGTTGTAGGCCAACACACCAGCCAAAACCGCCGACAAACTGAGCAACACCGTCATCACGGGTCGCTGAATACAAAGCTGAGGAATGTTCATGTTTGAGGTCTGGTGCGAGGACTATTTGGCGGCTTCAGGGGACTTGGCCGATTCACCACCGCTTTTAGCGGGAGAGGATGCCTCTTTGGCACCCTCTTTGGATCCATCTTTAGAACCCTCTTTGGCACCACCCTTTGCACCTTCTTTAGAGCCAGAACCTTTTCCATCCAAATTGACCACGCGCACATGTCCGTTGGGACGCACATTTTGCTTGCCATCGATCACCACGCGGTCTCCAGGCGTGAGTCCCTCCACCACCATGGACTCACCAAAGAGGTAGACCTCCTTGATGTTCTTTTGCACGGCCACATTGTCCTCGCCCACGACGTAGACGAATTTTCCATTTGGGCTATTGACCAACGCTTTGGCGGGAACTGACAAAGCATCTTTCAAAATACCCAAGTTCACACTCGTTTGCACAAATTCACCAGGCCACAATTCATTCTTTGGATTGGCAAAGATGGCCTTGGCTTTGATGCTGCCTGAGCTTGCGTCAACCGTGTTGTCCACAAAATAAAGGTGACCAGCCACTGGGCTTGAAGCGCTTGGGGGCTTGGCCTTGACGTTGTCCTCGCCCGTTTTGCCATTGGAGTGAGCCAAAGCCTGCTGCAACTTGGCAAGTTGGGCCTCAGGCACACTGAACTGAACGGCAATGGGGTCTAACTGAGTGATGGTGACCAAACTGGTCGTTTGAGGCACCACCAATGTGCCAGGAAAGACATTGACCACTCCGGTTCTGCCAGAAATGGGGGCACGGATGGTGTCAAAGTCCAAGGCCACTTTAGCAGCCTCCAGAGCTGCTTCATCGGATTTGACCAACTCTTGTTGAGCGTCGCGTTGGGTGTGGCTCGTGTCCAAGGCACCTTGGCTGACGAAGTTCTTTTGCTTGAGCTCTTCATTGCGAGAGAGTTGACGCTCTTGATCCACGGCGAGCGCTTTGTCACGAAGCAGTTGAGCGTTCAACTTGTTGTAGTTGGCTCGGTCCACACGGTCATCGAGCACGAAGAGGACGTCGCCAGCTTGAACGAACTGTCCCTCATGGACTCTAACCTCACGAACGAGATTTGTCACTTGAGAGTGAACATCCACAATCTTGAGCGAAGTCACCGTTCCATTGAGATCAATCAAGAAGGGAACATCTTTAGGTTCCGTCAAGGCCAATGCAACAGCAGGATCAGGTGTCTTTTTGGCAGACGCATCGGTATCTGTATTGAGGCGTTGTGCAACCAAAGCACCAACCCCAGCCAAGATCACCAGGGTGATCGCAATTGATTTAATCTTCATTGAAACTCTTTAACGCTCTTGTGCGCAAACTCACATCTGTGACTTCATGTGCTCGATGTGCGCACGACTTTGCAAAAATACCTGAACACACCAAAAGCTCAACACAAAAGAGGGTCGATGTTGAGCCTTCATTGAGTCGGGTTCACTCAATCAGCCGTCAGCTTTTGAAACCAAGAAAGAAGTCATCCCGGCCCATTCAGACTGCGCCAAGTATAAACGCTCTGTACGTGATTTACCCCCATTAAAACCCCAAGTTTACCCACCCTTGACCATGAAAATAAGTGGTGTCGGGCTCGAGCCGTTAGGGGCTTTTCGAAGGCATGAAAAATGTCAAAATGATGAACAACGGATTGCTCAAGGGACAATGGCAAGAAGTGCCTCCAAATTGAGCATCCTTTGATGGGCAAGCTCAAATCATTGCGCGCTCAAGGGTTTTGTGCATTGAATGGCTTTACAGCCACTTCAGGCGCGACCTTGAAGGGTCTCCAACCGACAAGACGCCAAGACTTGACCCACTTTAGCAAGGGGCGCTCAAGGTACACATGAGCAAATAAACCCCAAGCACAAGAAGTCATCCAGCAAAGCAACATGGCAAAAAGCGCCATGGGCCAACCGCTCAAATGAAGTAGGTTCCAAACCGAGGAAAACACCATGATCCAGATGAAATGGTTTAAAAAGGTTGCATAAGCCGAGGCACCCAAAAGGGCCAATCGAGATTTGAATTTCTCACTCAAAAAGGCGCCTGGGTTGGAGGCCGTGAAAAAGAGCAACAAGCTCACACACAAAGCCAGCACAATTCTGATTCTGGGATGAAAGACCATGCTCGCCCAGCCCAATGCCCAAGCGGCCCAAAAAATCCACCGATCAGCCCGTTGTTGCGCTGCCCAAGCGGCCAAAACACCAATGCCATAAGCGCCCATGAAGTAAATGCACCAATTGTCCAATTCTTCAAAGCGGTTGAAAACCCAAAAAGAGCTCGCGGTCAAAGTCAAAATACACCAACGCAGCGGTTGACTCAAGCTTTGCCCAGAGGCCCTTGGATCTGAGCACAAAGTGGTACAAAGAGCCAAGAGTGCAAACAACTGAAAATCGATGGCCACATACCAAACCCCAGCCGAGATGGACTCCTCACCCATGACACCTTGGAGCAAAAACGCATGCGCCAAAAACTGTCTCCATTGAAACCGCTCTGGCAGCCAATCGCCAACGACATGTTGTCCGACCCAATATCCCACCCCAATGACAGCGAGCAAGGTGAGCCAATAAAAAGGCGCCAGTCGAACGAACCTTTTTGCAAGGAGTGAACTCCATGTGGCGCCTTTGCCAGTCATCAAAGACTGAGCCGCCAAAAAACCACCCATGACCAAAAACACTTGAACAATCAAGCGGGTGCAGTCGATGAAGAACTCAAGCGCATCTGGGGCTTGGAGTCGCAAAGTATCTCGCATTGGCCCATAGCCACAAATGTGGTGCATCACGATCAACTGTGCACACACAAATTTCAGTGAATTGATCACCCAAGATTTCATCCAGGCATACCCTTATTTTGATATTCGTTTGGCGAGACGATTTTTAAAAGCAAAACCTTTTGCATTCACCCTCCAAAGAAAGAAGGGAATGGTTGAGCCATGAAGGTGCTTTGGCACTTTTGCGCTTTGGCAGGGTGCAAAGTTTTTGTGGCTTACCCCAAGTGAACGCTTGGCCCAGAGCTTGCCCACCGCGCCCTTGGCGCCACTCTCGAAAACCCTATATCATGCCATGTAAATGAACAAAAAGAAAGATTCAAACCCACCTTTACCCTGGCTTGACGAGAGCGATGTGTTTCCATCGATCGCGCATGCATGGGGGGTGGGCACTGATGCACCAGGTCTGCTGGCTGCGGGCGGTGACTTGTCCGCCAAAAGACTGCTCGAGGCCTATCGATTGGGCATTTTCCCCTGGTTCAGCCATGGGCAACCCATTTTGTGGTGGAGCACCGACCCCAGGATGGTGCTCAAACCCGAGGACTTTAAACTGCACCGCTCGCTTAAAAAAAGCCTTCAATCCTTCATTCAAACGCTGGGCTGCGAGATCAAAATCGATCATGATTTTTTAACCGTGATTCGCAATTGCTCCTCCTCCAAGCGAACTGGACAAAGGGGCACATGGATCACACCCGAGATGATTCAAGCGTATTTCACGCTGCATCTGCAAGGGCATGCTCACAGTGTTGAGACTTGGGTCAATGGAGAGATGGTGGGGGGACTGTATTGCGTGGCGATTGGTCACGCAATTTACGGCGAATCCATGTTCTCAAGGGTGAGCAATGCATCTAAAATTGCATTGAGTGCGCTGGTGTGCTTTGCCAAGGCCAACAACATCGAACTCATCGACTGCCAACAAGAAACCGAGCATCTCACAAGCCTAGGGGGCGCGCCGATCGCAAGGGATGCGTTCTTGAAAAGCATCTCCAAAGCTCAGCTCTTGCCCAGTCCCGATTGGCGTTTCCAGACCGAACATTGGCTTGAACTTGGCTTGATCTTGTGATGTCCCTTTGAGAAGACCCACCTTTTTTAACCCACTGAACCCACAACAAAGCCCAAAGCCGTGACCCACCCCCACGATCTTCCGCTTCAGAGTTTGCAGTTTTACTCCACTGCTCCTTATGAGTGCAGTTACTTGAGCGATCACCTGGCGCGCTCGCAGGTGGCTTCCCCTGGACACTTGGTCAACAACGATGTCTACTCCGATTTGGTGTCCAAGGGTTTTCGCCGCTCTGGCATGTTCACCTACCGACCTCATTGCGATCAATGCAAAGCTTGTGTTCCGCTCAGAGTTCCAGCAGAGTCCTTTCGCCCCAGCCGAAGCCAAAAGAGAGCATGGAAGGCACACCAACATTTGCAAGTTCGCGTGATGCGCTTGTCCTTTGTCAAAGAACACTACAAACTGTATTTGAAATACCAAATGGCTCGCCATGAGGGCGGCGGGATGGACACCGATAGTGTGGATCAATACGTTCAATTCTTGCTTCAATCCAGGGTGAATTCCAGATTGGCCGAGTTTCGCGAACCCACTAGCGCACACGGTGAGCCTGGCGCGCTTCGCATGGTCTCTGTCTTGGATGTCCTCAATGACGGACTCTCTGCTGTTTACACCTTCTTTGATCCTGAACCCAAAGCAAGCTTTGGGACCTTCAATGTGCTTTGGCAAATCGATCAAGCCAAGCAACTGGGGTTGCCCTATGTGTACTTGGGGTACTTCATCCAAGACAGTCCCAAGATGAATTACAAGGCCGAGTTCAATCCTCATGAAGTTTTAACGGACAACGGGTGGCAGCGCAATTGAGCCCTCAAAAGCCAACCTTACCCAGTCCTTCGTGGTGTCAAATCCCCAGATGTTGATCAAAACGAAATCAATTGCACACTTAGATCAGGGTGAGCTTGAACGCAGGTAAACTTGGGGTCCACGCTCAAAGCGCGTTAAGATACTTCCCATGCAATCCCCCGAACACAAGTCCAAGGCCACGCCCGCCATTCAAGTCATTGAGCGTGTCTTTACCCTGATTGATCTCTTGTCCTCTAGGCAAGAGGCCATGAACTTAAAAGAGATCAGCGAAAAAACCGGATTGCATCCTTCTACAGCGCACCGCATATTGAATGACCTCACCTTGGGGCACTATGTGGATCGCACCGAACCGGGCAGCTACAGACTGGGCCTGAAAATGCTTGAGCTGGGTAACTTGGTGAAGGCTCGGCTGAACATTCGTGATGTGGCCCTAGAGCCCATGCACCAACTCCACCAAGTCATTGATGAGAGCGTGAACCTGAGCTTGCGCCAAGGAGATGAGATCGTCTACATTGAGCGTGCGTTCAGCGATAGAAGTGGCATGCAGGTCGTGCGTGCCATTGGTGGACGCGCTCCGCTTCATTTGACCTCTGTGGCAAATTGTTCCTCAGCCAAGAAGGTCCAGAGGAATTGGAACTCTACGCCAAGCGCACACTGTTAAAGGGCAGCACGAAGAACTCCATCACCAACTTGGAGCAGTTAAAGACTGAACTCAACCACGTCAGGACCCACAAAAGAGCCAGCGACAATGAAGAACTGGAGTTGGGGGTCAGGTGCATTGCTGCAGGGATCTACGACGATCAAGAGCAATTGGTGGCAGGTCTATCGATCTCTGCTCCTGCCGATCGACTTCAAGAGGAATGGATGGCCATGCTTGAAAAAACCGCAACCGACATCTCAAGCTCACTGGGCCACAAGGCCTGAGTCCATCAACATCAACTTTGTGGCATGGCACCTGAGTGGTGAGCCTCAACCCAATGGCGAACGCGCTCAGCATCAGCGATACGGCTGAGCTTGCCTGCAGAGTCCAAAAACACCATGATCAATTGGCGACCCGCCACTTTGGCTTGCATCACCAAGCATTGACCCGCCTCGGAGATGTAACCCGTCTTTTGCAATCCAATGTCCCAGTTGGGATTTTTGACCAAACGATTGGTGGTGTGGAACTCCATGGTCTTGGAGCCCACTTCAACCGAGTGGCTGGGAGAGGTGGTGAATTCGCGAATCAAAGGGTCATGGTAGGCGTGAGCCACCAAAGTGGCCAAGTCTTTTGCGCTGGATTGGTTCTTGCTCGACAGCCCTGTGGGCTCATGGTAGGACGTGTCCTTCATGCCCAATTGAGCGGCTTTTTCGTTCATCTTTTGAACAAAAGAGCTCAAACCCTCAGGAAAAGTACGACCCAAAGCGTGCGCTGCTCGGTTTTCGCTGGCCATCAAAGCCAAGTGGAGCAGCTCGCCCCTAGGCAAAGTTGTGCCCACTTTGAGTCTGGATGAACTCATCTTCTCTGTGTCCACATCTTCTTGCGTGATGGTGATGGGCTCATTGAGGTCGAGTTTGCTCTCGCTGATGAGCACACCCGTCATGAGCTTGGTGATGGAGGCAATTGGCAAAACCGCTTGATCGTTTTTGCTGAGCAATACTTCATTGGTTTCTTGGTCAATCACATAAGCAACACTTGATTTCAAGGCCAAGTTGTCGGAGATGTTGTGCAATCCAGCCAACTCACCAAAAGAGGGCTTGGGAGGCACAAAGACCACGTGCCTGGCAGCGTGATGACCAACCGTGCGGTGGTGATTGGCATGAACAGTCGTGGCGGCAGGACCTTGGCCAGAGCTGGCTTGGGCCAAGGCAGTTGCAAAACACAGCAACCCTGTCAAACAGACTATTTTGATCAAATCACATTCTCCAAAAATCAAAGCACCAAATCACATCAACTCGTGTGAGAAAAAACCACCGGCTCTCACACCTCGTCAATGGATCGTTGATGTCACATTGTAACAATAATAGAAAAATCATGCAAGATCAAAGACTTGCATGATTTTCGTAAAGTTAGAATCCGTGGAAATCAGGGTTAACCCTGAGCTGCAACGCGATCCGACTTGCTTTGGAGTTTGTTCAATGCGCTCAGATAGGCTTTGCTGGATGCCACCACAATGTCAGGGTCTGAACCCACGCCATTGACGACTCGGCCGCTGTTTTGCAGCCTGACCGTGACCTCGCCTTGCGACTCGGTTGAGCCACTGATGGCGTTGACGGAGTAGAGAACCATTTCTGCACCACTTTTGACATGGCTCTCAATGGCTTTGAGGCTTGCATCAACGGGGCCGTTTCCAGATGATTCGCTCTTGACCTCTTTGCCGTTGACTGTAAAGACGATGCTTGCAAAGGGCTTTTCGCCGGTCTCGCTTCTTTGAGACAAAGAGATGAAGGTGAATTGCTCGTTGTCTTGCAGCACGCTTTCGTCGCTCACCAAAGCCAAGATGTCTTCATCAAAGATCTCACTCTTTCGATCGGCCAATTCTTTGAAACGGGTGAATGCAGAGTTCACATCGGCCTCGCTCTCGAGTTGTACACCCAAGTCTTGGAGGCGCTGCTTGAAGGCATTTCTGCCGCTCAATTTACCCAAAACGATTTTGTTCGCACTCCACCCCACATCCTCAGCACGCATGATCTCGTAGGTGTCGCGTGCCTTTAAAACACCATCTTGGTGAATGCCAGAGGCGTGTGCAAACGCATTGGCGCCCACCACCGCTTTATTGGGCTGGACCACAAAGCCAGTGGTTTGGCTCACCATTTTGCTGGCAGCCACAATGTGCTTGGTGTCAATGCCCAACTCGAGACCAAAGTAGTCGCGTCTGGTTTTAACAGCCATCACAATTTCTTCCAGTGAGCAGTTTCCTGCCCTCTCGCCCAAGCCATTGATGGTGCACTCAATTTGACGAGCGCCTCCAATTTTGACCCCAGCCAATGAATTGGCAACGGCCATGCCCAAGTCGTTGTGGCAGTGAACTGACCAAATGGCTTTGTCACTGTTGGGTACGCGTTCGCGCAAACTCTTGATGAAGTTGCCATAGAGCTCAGGCACCGCATAGCCTACCGTATCCGGCACATTGATCGTGGTGGCACCCTCTTTGATGACGGCCTCGATCACACGACACAAAAAATCCTCATCGCTTCGGTAAGCATCCTCAGCGCTGAATTCAATGTCCCCCACCAAATTTTTGGCAAAGCGAACAGACAAACGGGCTTGCTCTAGGACTTGGTCCGGGCTCATGCGAAGTTTTTTCTCCATGTGCAATGCAGACGTTGCAATGAAGGTGTGAATGCGTGCCCTTTGAGCGCCCTTCAAAGCCTCAGCTGCACGAGAGATGTCTTTGTCATTGGCCCTGGAGAGCGTGCACACAATCGACTCTTTGATCGAGTTGGCAATGTTTTGCACCGCTTCAAAGTCCCCTATGGAGCTCGCTGCGAAACCCGCCTCAATCACATCAACCTTTAACCTCTCGAGCTGCCTGGCAATGCGCAGCTTCTCATCCTTGGTCATAGAAGCTCCAGGTGACTGCTCTCCGTCCCTTAAGGTGGTATCAAAGATGATCAATTTGTCTGTCATGATTCACTCCTAATGCAAAAAATATTGTTTTCGCCACTGCTTGATTTCACTTCATGAGCGGGCACCCCCAAGAAAAAAGCCCGCTGCAGTGGCAAACGGGCTTTTGGGGTTTGATCGCACGCGACTAACTCCGCCCGAGATGGCGAAGTAGTAGAAGCAGTGAGAAAAATTTCATGATTGAATACTATCACATATTTTTTGGTCTTGTCGTTTTCTTGCTAAACGCCTCTGTTGACCTCACCCAATGGAAATCAAACTGACTTGCCACCTGTGTGGCTCACCGAGTGGTTTGAAGAGGAGCCCTCCTCAGCTCTGGGGTCGTGCAGCCCGAGCTCATCGGGCTCCTCGGTTGAGGTACTGATGACAGTGACGTGAATGCCCTTGTTTCTTCTCCACACATAAACGCCATATCCACTGAGTGAATAAGCCACAAAGAGAGTAAACAAAACAGTGGGCGGGTGAATATTGATCACAGCAATGATGAGCACCAAAAGCACCGTGCTCGCAAATGGCACACTGCGCTTCATCTGAAAATCTTTGAAGCTGTAATAAGGTGCATTCGTGACCATGGTGAGTCCACCAAAAATACACAACCCAAACATCACCCAAGAGACCCCATTGGGATCGATGCCAGCATCGGTGATGAGCCAAATGAAACCTGTGAGCAAGGCCGCTGCCGCAGGGGAAGGCAGCCCTTGGAAAAATCGTTTGTCAACGACACTGGTGTTCACATTAAAGCGAGCCAAGCGAAGCGCAGCACATGCACAATATAAAAAAGCAGCGATCCAACCCCAACGCCCCAGTCCCTTCAAGGCCCATTCGTACGAGATGAGTGCTGGAGCAGCGCCAAAAGAGACCATGTCGGCCAAGGAATCCATTTGCTCTCCAAATGCACTCTGGGTGTTGGTCATTCGAGCAACTCGGCCATCCAAACTGTCCAAAATCATCGCGCAAAACACGCCCATCGCAGCCAAGTCAAAGCGCGCATTCATGGCCATCACGATGGCGTAAAAGCCGCCAAAAAGAGCGGCAAGCGTGACCAAATTGGGCAGCATGTAGATGCCCTTTCTGCGCTTGACTCTTAGCTGTTGGTTCTCTGTCTCTTCTGTGTTCATAGGACTTTAAAGTTTAATCAAGTCAACCCGCACAATGCTTCAAAGAAGGGAAAATGCCCTTCCATTTTTTTTGCAAGGCACCTCTCCTCTCACGCCAAGCCTAAACTCATTTAAGCCTAAACTTGAGAGACCCAGCCGTCTCAACTGAGCTTGGCCAGCACACTCAGTGTCGCAGAGACTTTGTCTCCGGGTGAGACCTTGACCAACGCATCAATGGGCAAGTACACATCCACTCGCGAACCAAAGCGAATGAATCCATATCGTTGGCCTTTTTTGAGTTCAGCACCAGGACCCACATAGCACAAGATGCGCCGAGCCACGAGGCCAGCGACTTGAACCAAAGTGACGGTCTGCACACCGCTTGGA
>CAIPII010000032.1 GCA_903865035.1 uncultured Burkholderiales bacterium
CCTGCCAGGTCACCGCGCAGTTTTTAGCCAGAATCGTGATGCCACGCTCTTTTTCAATGGCGTTGTTGTCCATCACGGTGTCGACCACTTTTTCGTGCTCGGCGAAGGTGCCGGACTGGCGCAGCAGCTGGTCCACCATGGTGGTTTTGCCGTGGTCAACGTGGGCAATGATGGCGATGTTTCTAATGGGAAGGCTCATGACAAACTCTCTAAAATGGAATTGATTTCAAGGGGATTAAGTAAACGATCGGGAATTAACTCACCACCAAGGGTGTGCGCACTCCCAAGCAAGGAATCGGTGGACTTGGCAAATACAGCAACTTGCGCTTGATCAGGCCATTCGCCACGTCGAGGCAAGCCTGATAGAAAGCGAGCAGAATCTTGCTCATCCAGTGTGACGCGCGTGTGACCGCGCAACAAGGTCTCAACGGGTAAGAGCTGAGCAGCTCTTTGAGCAGGTTCGATTTTTTCCAACTCTGCCAAACTCATGCATTGAGTCAAATCAAAATCACCTGTTTGCACTCGTCTCAAACCCACCAAATGTGCACAAGAACCTAGCGCTTTTCCAATGTCTTCACCAAGGGTTCTGATGTAAGTGCCCTTGGAGCACTTGACCCAAACGGCCAAAAGCGGATGAGCCTCTTGGATCAATTGATTCCAATCAAACGAATGAGTCTCTCTAGAAGGAGCATGTTGTGCCATGAAGCTTTGTCCATCCAAAGCGGATTTGACATGACAAAGTTCTAGGGCGTGGATGGTGATGTTCCTGTCCGCGCGATCGATGGTCACACCTTCTCGGGCAAGCTCATAGAGGTTTCTGCCTTGAACCTTCAAGGCGCTGTACATCGGGGGCTTTTGCGTCATCGCACCGGTGAAGGTTTGTTGAATCTTTTGGATCTGTGCTTGGTCCAAATTGATGGCTGAACAATCCTGGGTCTCCAACACCTCACCCTCCGCATCTGCGGTTGTGGTGCTTTGACCTAAGCGCACCAGGGCCACATAGGTTTTGTCTGCATCAAGATGAATTTGACTGAACTTGGTCGCTGCTCCAAAACAAATGGGCAGGACACCTGAGGCCAAAGGATCAAGGGTACCGGTGTGACCTGCTTTTTCTGCACCGAGTAACCATTTCACTTTTTGCAAAGCTTGGTTGCTTGACAGCCCCAGTGGCTTGTCCAGCAAAAAGAGTCCATGAACGGGTTTTCGCTTGTGCTTGACAGAGACAGCTTTGGTGGTTTTTCCAACAACTTGTCCTTCAAGGCCAACGGTGAGATCAGTTGAAATGGCATTCGCAAATGAAGGTGAGCCACTCTTGGGGGTGTCGAGATGGAGATTCATGACTTCAATCCCCCTTGGCCTGTTGACTCAGCGCCTTGCTGATCAAAGCGTTCAAATCGGCCGCCTTTTGAGGAGTCGCATCGTACACAAAGTGCAAGGTCGGAACCGTGTGTATTTGAAGTCTCTTAAAGAGTCCATTGCGCAAGAAACCAGCTGCCTGGTTCAAGCCCTGCGCGCAAAGCACTGGGTCTGAATTCAAGGTGCTGAAGAAAATCTTGGCATGCGCATAGTCTGGAGTCACCTCAACGCCTTGAAGCGTCACCATTCCCACGCGAGGGTCCTTGAGTTCGCGCGCAATGAGCTCCGCCAAATCACGCTGGATTTGGTCGGCAACTTTAAAGCCACGATGAGACTTGGAGGACTTGCGCATTGAAGAATTGAAAAAACAAACAAAGCATCTTCAAAGAAGATGAACCCATTAAAAAAACCGAAATGAAAAATTCAAATGAAGGAACTAAACCCGAACATCAGAACAAAGGTGAGACACACATCTTGTCAACTCATCTC
>CAIPII010000033.1 GCA_903865035.1 uncultured Burkholderiales bacterium
ACCATGATTCGGCGTTGCACCTCTTGCCCAAACCCTTCGGAGCGGCTTTTGCGGTACATCTCGTCCAGGTTGTGAAAGTCTTTTGCGCGGTGACCAAACTTCACGCCATCAAAGCGGCTCAAATTGCTGGACGCCTCGGCAGGAGCCAAGATGTAGTAGACCGGAATAGAGAGCTCGGTCTTGGGCAACTCGACATCGACCAATTGAGCGCCCATTGCTTTGAGTTGAGACAAGGCTTCTTGAACCCGCGCCTTCACGTCGGGACTCAAGCCAGGTCCAAAGAACTCCTTGGGTATGCCCACTTTGAGGCCAGAGATGGGCCGCTCCAAATCGCGGCTGAAGTCTTCACTGGGTAAATCCAAAGAAGTTGAATCTCGCTCCACGTCGCTGCCACACATCGCACTCAAGAGCAGCGCACAATCCTCTGCCGAGCGTGCCATGGGGCCTGCTTGGTCTAGGCTAGAGGCGTAGGCGATCATGCCATAGCGAGAGGCGCGTCCATAGGTGGGCTTGATCCCAGTGATGCCGCAAAACGCAGCGGGTTGTCGAATGGAGCCGCCCGTGTCTGTGCCCGTGGCGCAAGGCGCCAATCCCATGGCCACGGCTGCAGCACTCCCACCCGATGAGCCGCCCGCGATGTGAGCGCGGTTCCAAGGGTTCTGAACCGAGCCCCAAGCGGAGTTTTCATTGGCTGAGCCCATTGCGAATTCGTCGCAATTGAGTTTGCCAAGGTTCACCAGACCCACATCGGCCAAGCGCGAAACGACGGTGGCATCGAAAGGCGAGCGATAGTGGTTGAGCATGTTCGATCCCGCTGTGGTGGGAAAGTCACGCGTGACAAAGATGTCTTTGTGGGCAATGGGCACCCCCTCCAAGGCTCGCGCCTGTCCTTTGGCGATGCGCTCATCGCTCGCTTTGGCGGCGGCCAAGGTGTGCTCTGGGTTGAAGCTCACAAAGGCGCCACAAGAGTGGTCTTGAGGTGTGTTCAAGGGATTGGGGGCTTTGGGGGCCAAATGCCCTTGGGCGAGCCCCAAGTAGTGCTCGGCCACTTGGGTGGCGCTCACGCGCTGGTCTTTGAGGGCTTGGGCCAGCGCTTTGAGGCTCAAATCTTGTATTGCGTCTTGCATGGTGAGGGGAAAATTTTAGGATTCAATGACTTTGGGGACCAAAAAGAGGCCGTCTTCGACGCTTGGAGCGCTTTGTTGGTTGCTCTCTCTTTGATTGGGTTCGCTTGCCAAATCGGGTCTGAGGCGCAGTTGCACTTCGCGAACTGCGTCGTAGGGGTGTGCCAGTGGAGTGATGCCGCTTGTGTCAACGGATTTGATTTGCTCCACGATCTCAAAAAAGGCATTGATTTGCCCTCGCATCTTCTCCCCTTGTTCGGGGTTCAAATCGAGTTTGGCCAATTGCGCGATTCTTTGAATTTCTTGTGTGCTCAGAGACATGAAAAGAACTTAAAAAGTGAAATTAAAGAGCCCTTGGATTCGTTCAACCTTGGGCGTTCGTGTATTATCACGCCCCAGGGCTCGAATATATTTGAGAAGGGTAATTTTGATCAAAAAACACTGTTTTTTTGACTGAAAACGGCTTTTGATCGAGTTTGTTTAATTGGAGTTTGGCACGTGCTGTGAAAGCATCTCGCACAGCCGTGGCGCCAGCTCTTGAGAGGATACACATTCATGTTTGGATCATTTCGTCGGTATTTTTCAACCGATTTAGCCATTGATTTGGGAACCGCCAACACGCTCATTTATGTGCGCGACAAAGGCATTTTGCTCGATGAGCCCTCTGTGGTGGCCATTCGGCACGAAGGCGGCCCCCAGGGTAAGAAAACCATTCAAGCCGTTGGCCGTGAAGCCAAGGCCATGCTTGGCAAAGTGCCAGGCAACATTGAAGCCATTCGGCCCATGAAGGACGGTGTGATTGCGGACTTCACGGTCACTGAGCAAATGCTCAAGCAATTCATCAAAATGGTTCACCCCCGCTCCATGCTCAAACCCAGCCCACGCATCATCATTTGCGTGCCTTGTGGTTCAACTCAGGTCGAGCGCCGTGCGATTCGCGAATCGGCTCTTGGTGCTGGTGCCTCGGAGGTTTATTTGATTGAGGAGCCCATGGCCGCTGCCATTGGAGCGGGCTTGCCTGTGAGCGACGCGAGTGGCTCCATGGTGGTGGACATCGGAGGCGGCACCACCGAGGTTGGCGTGATCTCCTTGGGTGGCATGGTCTACAAGGGCAGTGTGCGCGTGGGTGGCGACAAGTTTGATGAAGCGATCATCAACTACATTCGCAGAAACTACGGCATGTTGATTGGCGACCCAACGGCTGAGATGATCAAGAAAAACATCGGCTCTGCTTTCCCTGGCTCAGAGGTCAAGGAGATGGAGGTCAAGGGCCGCAATCTTTCTGAAGGTGTGCCTCGCTCGTTCACAATTTCTTCCAATGAAATTTTGGAAGCGCTCACCGACCCGCTCAACAACATTGTGTCTGCTGTCAAAAACGCTTTGGAGCAAACGCCTCCCGAGTTGGGTGCCGACATCGCTGAGAGAGGCTTGATGCTCACAGGGGGTGGCGCCTTGCTCAGAGACTTGGACCGCTTACTGGCTGAGGAGACGGGCTTGCCCGTCTTGGTGGCCGAAGATCCCTTGACCTGTGTGGTGAGGGGTTGCGGCTTGGCGCTGGAGCGCATGGAGCGTTTGGGCTCTATTTTCACGAGTGAGTGAGTCTGCCGTGAGATTGCCTTTCATGTGTCCCATGGGTCCCGTGCACGGGACTTTTGGCGTTCACTTGAGATTTTGATGGGTAGACCAGTGACTGACTTTTTGGGCGAATTGGACTCTACATGCCACTCGGTACGTTGAACCATTCGCCCCCGCCGTTTTTCAAGCAAGGGGCCACGCCCTTAAACAAACTCATTTTCTTTGGATCGTTGTCCATTTTGATGATGTTTTGCGACGTCAGGTGGCAACTCACTCAGCCCCTTCGCTCTGTTTTCTCTGTGGCCCTGGCTCCCATTCAGTGGTTGGCACAGCAGCCCAGTGTGATCAACGAATCGATCCAAGATTTTTTTGAAAACAAAAGCGTCGCGCAGCAACACGAGGCGATAGCCAAACGCGCGTTGCTCGAGCAAGCGCTGCACGCGGGTCAAGTGGACCAACTCAGTTTAGAAAACCGCCAGCTCAGAGAGCTTTTGAATTTGAAGGGCCGCGTGAGCACGAAGGCCCAAGCGGCCGAAGCCATTTACGATGCCGCAGATCCCTTCACGCGTCGAGTGATTTTGGACAAAGGCTCCTTGAGCGGCGTGCAGCTGAGCTCTCCCATTATGGATGAGCAAGGGGTGGTGGGCCAAATCACCCGCGTGTACCCCCTGGTGAGCGAGGCCACCTTGATCATCGATCGTGAGCATTCGATTCCCGTGCTCAACAACAGAACGGGTGCTCGCGGTGTGGCCTTTGGTGAGTCAGGTGGTGCGCCCCTTTTAGAGCTTCGCTACATGGCGGCCAACAGCGACATTCAAGAAGGAGATGTGCTCTCCACCAGTGGAGTCGATGGCGTTTATCCACCGGGTGTGCCAGTGGCCAAAGTGATCAAGATCGAGAGAAGCGCGGACTCTATGTTTGCGCGCATTTTGTGCCAACCCACTGGACGCGCTCAAGGGGTGCGTTTTGTGATGGTCTTGGATCCGGTGGGCTTTGATTTGCCCAAGAGACCAGAGCCCGAAAACACCAAGCCCATTGGGGCGGCCAAGGCGGGCATGTCCAGTGCGGTGAGCAACACCGCACCACCATCGGTGAAAGCGCCGGCACCTGCGAATGCCTCCCCCACGCCAAGCCCAGCTCCAAGTCCTGCACCGAGCGCTGCAGCAGAGCCCAAAGCGGAGGTCAAGCGATGATCATGCCCCGTGGGCAGCAGCTCTTGTTGCCAGCCAGTTCTTTTTTCATCGCCATGAGTTTGTTTGTGGCGTTGCTCTTGAACATGATTGAGAACGTTGGATTGTTGGGCAACGCCGCTTGGATGCCAGATTTTGTGGCTTTGGTGTTGCTCTTTTGGTCGGTGCACCAGCCCCAACGCGTGGGCATAGGTTGGGCTTTCTTTTTGGGACTGGCTTGTGATGTTCACCAAGTCTCCTTTTTAGGCCAGCATGCACTCGCTTATGTGGTGCTTGGCTTTTTTGCAACCCTCATTCACCGCCGTTTGCTGTGGTTCTCGGTGCCCTCTCAGGCGCTTCAAGTGCTGCCTTTGTTTGCCATCTCTCACGCCATCTCCATGCTCATCAGGATGAGCTTGTCGGGCAGTTTGATGGGTTGGTCGATGGTGTTCGCACCCCTGCTTGAGGCCTTGATGTGGCCCTTGATGAGCATCATCCTCTTGGCGCCACAAAGGCGCGCTCCCGACCCCGATGAAAACCGTCCGCTATGAGCTTTGGGGGTAGCAACGAGTACGATTTGAGGCGTTTTCGCGCCAGGGTCCTGGCCGCTTCTGCGTTTGTGTTGGTGTGCTTTGCACTGCTGGGTTTGAGGTTGATGTACCTGCAAATTTGGCGTTACCAAGACTTGTTTGAGCAAGCGGAGAACAACCGTAAAGTCATTGCACCCGTGGTTCCGACTCGCGGCGTGATCGTGGATCGAAATGGGGTCATTGTGGCCACCAACTATTCGGCCTACACCCTAGAGATCTCACCCTCCAAAGTGCGCTACCCACTGGAGGAAGTGATCGATCAGTTGAGCTCGGTCATCAACATTTACTCCAGAGACCGCAGGCGATTCAAAAAGCTCTTGGACGAATCCAAGAGCTTTGAGTCGGTGCCCATTCGCACGCGTCTCAGTGACGATGAGGTGGCTCGCTTTGCTGCGCAAAAATTTCGCTTTCCTGGCGTTGAGATCAAAGCCAGGTTGTTTCGCAACTACCCCTACACGACGCTTGCGAGCCACTTGATTGGTTACATCGGCCGCATCAACAACCAAGAAAAAGAAAAAATTGAAGACTCAGAGGACGAGGCCAATTACAGGGGCACGGACTACATTGGCAAATTGGGCATTGAGCAAAGCTATGAGCGTGAGCTGCACGGCAAAACCGGCTTTCACGAGATGGAGACTTCAGCCGGTGGGCGTGCCGTTCGCCGCTTGAGCAGCAGTCCTGCAACGCCTGGCAACACGATTGTGTTGTCGGTGGACATCAAACTGCAAAAGCTCATCGAGGATCTTTATGGCAATCGTCGCGGCGCGCTGGTTGCGATGGATCCCAAGACGGGTGAGGTGTTGGCTTTTGTGAGCAAACCCACCTTTGACCCCAATTTGTTCGTCGAGGGCATTGATGGCGACAACTGGCAGGCCTTGAACGAGTCGATTGACAAACCGCTCTTGAACCGTGCGCTTCGCGGCACCTATCCGCCTGGCTCCATGTACAAGCCTTTCATGGCCTTGGCTGCGTTGGAGACGGGCAAAAGAAAGCCGGAGCAGACGATTTTTGACCCAGGCTTTTACATGTTTGGCAACCATCGCTTCAGAGACGACCAAGAGGGAGGGCATGGCACCGTGGACATGTACCGCTCGATTGTTCAGTCTTGCGACACCTACTACTACATGTTGGCCCACGATTTAGGCGTGGACACGATCTACGAGCAGATGAAGCCTTTGGGTTTTGGTCAGTACACGGGCATCGATGTGTTGGGCGAGTCCAAGGGCATCTTGCCCTCCACAGAGTGGAAGCGAACCACGTACAAAAAGCCAGAGCAACAAAGGTGGTATTCGGGTGAGACCATCTCTTTGGGAATTGGCCAGGGATACAACAGTTTCACGGTCCTGCAAATTCTTCAAGCCGCCTCCACCGTGCTCAACAACGGTCAAAAGATGCGACTGCATCTGGTCAAAGAGATCGTGAACCCAGAGACCCACGAGAGAAGAACAGTTCCTGTGGCGCCCATGGAGCACGTGCCGCTGAATCCAGACAATGTCGCCATCATTCGTCACGCCTTGGAAGGCGTGAATTTGGAGGGCACATCGGCCTCTTCCTTTGTGGGTGCTCAGTACACGAGTGGAGGAAAAACCGGTACCGCGCAGGTCTACACGGTCAAGGAGAACGAAAAATACAACGCCTCCAAGGTCGATGAACGCATGAGGGATCATGCGCTTTTCATGGCGTATGCACCCGCAGATGAACCCAAAGTGGTTTTGGCCATGGTGGTGGAGAACGCGGGCTTTGGTGCGCAAAACGCAGCTCCCATTGCCAGACGGGTGTTCGATTACCTCTTGTTGGGCCAGTACCCCTCAGAGGAGGATATCGCTGCGGTTCAAATCGGGCAGGCCACGCGCCCCATTGGCAAGCCTCGAAATGTTGCCAATGTCTCTTGGCCCATTGGCAGCGACAAGACCACGCCTGACGACTCGCTTGCCTTGCCTGAGAAGCCTTGAAGGCGCAGTGTAGGCGTGCCGCTCAGGCGGCAAAGTAAGCATCGTAGGTGGTTTTCAAAATCAAAGCGCTCACCACGATCACAAACATCCAGCGAACAAAGCCAGAGCCCTTTTGAATGGCCAGGCGTGTGCCCAGTCCACTGCCCAGCACATTCATGAGGGCCATCGGGATGGCCAAGTGCCACCAAATTTGACCTTGCATGGTAAAGAGAAAGAGTGCGGCAGCGTTGCTGGCGCTGTTGAGGATTTTGGCGCTTGAGGAGGCGTGCAAAAAATCGTAGCGCATCAAGCGCACGAAAATGAAAATGTAGAAGCTTCCCGTTCCGGGGCCAAAAAACCCATCGTAAAAGCCCATGCATGCGGCCACTGCAAAAAGCACATACCGCTCTTTCTTGCCTTCAAACCTGGGATTGTGCTCACTGCCCATTTGGCGGCTCACCAAGGTGTAGATCAAAATCAAGGTGAGCACAAAGGGCAGTGCTTTTTTCAGACCACTGGAGGGCACTTGTCCCAAGACCCATGCGCCAAAGAATGAAAAGGCGCCCGCAAAGAAAGCTGCCATGAGGAGTTTTTTCCAAGGCAAATCGATTTGGCGTGCGTAATTCCAACTGGCAAACAAGGTGCCCCACAAAGAGACCGATTTGTTGTTGCCAAGGAGGGTGGCGGCTGGGGCTTGGGGGTAAGCAGAGAAGATGGCCGGCACCAAGATCAAACCGCCCCCTCCAACCACTGCATCGACAAAGCCCGCGAGCCCAGCGCTCACCAAAACAAAGAGAATATCCATTGTTAGCAGTGTAAGCCACAACCCTTAGGCGCATAAAAAAAGCACTGCAAAGTTTGGGTTTGCAGTGCTTTTGCGCGCGCTCTTTTTTGGCGCTTTGGGGGAGCTTGTCTCCTCCGCCCTCAACTCAAACGCGCAAAGGGCTCGTTTGAATCATGGTGTGATCATAGAGGCAGCTTTGTGCGCTGAATCTAGGGGAAAGCCCTTAATGGGTGAAGTCTTGGGGGTGGTCTTGGGCAATCCAGTGGGCTGCTTTCTCGGCCATCATGAGGGTGGGTGAATTGGTGTTGCCGCTTGTGATGCTGGGCATGGCGCTGGCGTCAACCACGCGCAGTCCTTTGATCCAGTCTCCCCTTTGGTGATCTTGCACCCTCAAGCGTGAATCCAACACTGCGAAGGGGTCGCCCTTTTCCCCCATGCGAGCGGTGCCCACGGGGTGAAAGATGGTGGTTCCAATTTGTCCTGCCATGGTCTCGAGCTCGGCATCGCTTTGGTGGCGTTCACCTGGCAAAAACTCTTGCGGTGAGTACTTGGCCATGGCGCTTTGTTGCATCAAGTGTCGCGTCAAGCGAATGGAGCGAACGGCCTTTGCGCGGTCCTCCTCGGTGCTCAGGTAGTTGGGGGCAATGAGGGGGGGCGCTTTGGGGTCAGAGCTTTGCAACCGAATGAAGCCGCGAGAGCTTGGGTTCAGGTTGCAAACACTGGCCGTCATGGCGTCAAAATCATGCAAGGGTTCACCAAAAGCACCCAGGCTCAAGGGTTGGACGTGGTACTGCAAATCGGGCCACTCTAGAGAAGGATCGCTCTTGGTGAAGACGCCCAGTTGTGAGGGGGCCATGCTCAAGGGGCCGCTGCGGTGCATGGCGTATTCCAAGCCCATTTTGACTTTTCCCCACCAACTGCGTGAGAGGGTGTTCAAGGTCTGCGCGTTTTGCACCTTGAAGATCGATCTGAGTTGGAGGTGGTCTTGAAGGTTTGCGCCCACACCAGGGCTGTTGAGGTGGGGCTCGATTCCAAAGCGTGCGAGAAGATTCGGGTCTCCAATGCCAGAGAGCTGCAGCAATTGAGGAGTGGCCACCGCGCCTGCACACAAGATGACTTCTCTGGCGCACTGAACTTTGATTTTGCCTCGCGAGGTCAAGACATCCACTGCGCTGCACTTGAGCCTGCCATCGCTCTCACGGGAGAGCTCAAGCTTGGCCACATGGGCATGGGTCCACATCTCGAAATTGGACCTGCCATAGCATGTGGGTCTCAAAAAAGCTTTGGCCGTGTTCCAACGCATCCCCTTGGATTGGTTCACCTCAAAGTAGCCCACCCCAAAGTTGTTGCCTGTGTTGAAATCAGGGGTTTTGTGAATGCCGGCTTGCTCACAAGCTTGTGCGAAATCCTCTAGGACATTCCACTGCAGCCGTTGCTGTTCGACTCGCCACTCGCCTCCCGCGTTTTGAAGCTTCAAGGTTTGCAAGTAGGCGCTTGAGGCACTTTTCTGGGCATCACTTTGGGTGCCTGAAAATGAATGTAGCGGCTCCAACTCAACGGTTGACTTGGCGCCATGCAAGGAGGTGGGTCCCAGGTGATGATCTTCGGTGAACTTGAAATAGGGCAGACACGCTTGCCAGGACCACGCAGGGTCTTGGGTCGTTTGGGCCCATGCTTCGTAGTCACGCGACTGACCCCGCATGTAGATCATGCCATTGATGCTGGAGCAGCCGCCCAGCACCTTGCCTCTGGGGTAGCGCAGGCTTCGTCCTCCCAGCCCAGGCTCTGACTGGGTTTGAAAGAGCCAGTCGGTTCTTGGGTTTCCAATGCAATACAAATAGCCCACAGGGATGTGGATCCAGTGGTAATCGTCACGCCCTCCCGCTTCAATGAGGAGGACGCGAGAGTTTGAATTGGCGCTCAAGCGGTTGGCCAACAGGCTGCCAGCGGTGCCCGCTCCCACGATCACGTAATCAAAACACAGTTCTGCGTTGTCGCTCATCTTGGGGCAGGGCGTAGGCACATAGAGTGGTTATTTGGAGGTGGGCATGACAAACTCAGCCCCACTTGAGACCCCTTGAGGCCAGCGCTGCATGATGCTCTTTTGCTTGGTGTAAAAGCGAACGCCCTCTTCACCATAGGCGTGCATGTCACCAAACAAGGAACGCTTCCAGCCACCAAAGCCGATCCACGCCATGGGAACGGGGATGGGCACGTTGATGCCAACCATGCCCACTTGGATGCGTCTGGAGAATTCGCGCGCCACATGTCCTGTGCGGGTAAAGCATGAGACGCCGTTGCCAAACTCATGAGCGTTCACAAGCTCGATCGCCTCGTCCAGTGTTTTGACATGAATGCAAGAGAGCACGGGGCCAAAAATCTCTTCTTTGTAGATTCGCATCTCAGTGCTCACTTGATCGAACAAGGTGCCGCCCATCCAAAATCCATTTGCACAATTCTCGCCCGCAGATTTGGGGTCGAAGCTGCGACCATCGACCAAGAGCTTGGCGCCTTCTTGTACGCCAATGTCAATGTAGCCTTTGATGCGATCCAAAGCCGCTTGGGTCACGATGGGACCCATTTCTGCATCCAAATGAATGCCATCTTTGACTTTCAAAGACTTGGTGCGCTCGATCAAAGCGGGAATGATTTTCTCGCCCACATCACCCACAAGGACGGCGACACTGATGGCCATGCAACGCTCGCCTGCTGAGCCGTAAGCGCTGCCAATGAGCGCATCCACGGCTTGGTCTAGATCGGCATCGGGCATGACCACCATGTGGTTTTTGGCGCCTCCCAAGGCTTGCACACGTTTGCCATGTTTGGCCCCAGTTTCATACAAGTAATTGGCGATGGGTGTTGAGCCCACAAAGCTCACCGCTTGCACATCGGGGTGGACCAAGAGCGCGTCCACCACCTCTTTGTCACCTTGAACGACGCCAAAGACGCCGTCTGGCAGTCCCGCTTGCTTGAGCAATTGGGCCATGAAAAGAGATGGGGAGGGATCGGTGGGGGAGGGCTTGAGGATGAAGCTGTTGCCGCAGACCAATGCAATGGGGAACATCCACATGGGCACCATCACGGGGAAATTAAAGGGTGTGATGCCAGCCACCACGCCAATGGGTTGGCGCAAGGACCAGTTGTCGATGCCCGTTGAGACTTGATCGGTGAAGTCACCTTTGAGCAGCTGAGGAATACCGCAAGCAAACTCCACGATGTCGATGCCGCGCGAGACTTCGCCTTGGGCGTCGGTGAAGACTTTGCCGTGCTCAGCGGTGATCAAGTGGGCCAATTCGTCTTTGTGCTGGTTCAAAAGCTCCAAGAAGCGAAACATGATTCGCGCGCGCCGAATCGGGGGCATTTCCGCCCAAGCGGGCTGGGCTTTTTTGGCCGCTGCCACGGCTGTGTCCACGTCGCTGGTGTGTCCGAGAACCACTTCTTTGGTGATGGCGCCAGAGGCGGGGTGGTAGATGGGCTGAACGCGAGAGGCGTTGGCGCGGGTGGTTTGGCCGCTGATGAAGTGTTCAACCAAAGGCAGGTGTTGGGAGCTGGCCATTTGAGAAATTCCTGTGAGAGTGAATGGACAAAGGGAGGAGGGCTCAAAGGCCATTCAAGCCTTGAGCAAAGAAATCTTCTGCGTCAAACTGCGCATGTCCAAAGCTTAATCGATCTTGAGAGTTCCTTCCATGCAGGAAGTCCCCATGTTTGAGCCGAAAGATTTAAAAAACAACGAGCGCAAAGGACCAAAAGGGGATTTGATGAGACAAGGACGGGTGAGACAAAATTCACCTGGCGCCAGAGACGTCCAAACTCGGTCCAGAGCAGGAGCTGGCGTTTTCGCTGAGGAGCCAACATATGGCTTGAGCCACCTCTTGTGCGCTGCCT
>CAIPII010000034.1 GCA_903865035.1 uncultured Burkholderiales bacterium
GCGTGAATGTCATGCGTTCAATATTGCATTGGCCATGGCTTCAGCCACTCGGATGCCATCCACCCCGGCTGACAAAATCCCACCTGCAAATCCTGCTCCTTCCCCGGCTGGAAAGAGTCCTCTCCATCCAGGGCTTTGAAGTGTTTCGTCTCTGGTGATTCTGAGCACCGCTGAGGTCCGGGTCTCTACCCCGGTGAGCAGTGCTTGTGGGATGTCAAAGCCTTTGATCTTTTTGCCAAAGGCTGGCAGCGCTTCTTGAAGCGCTTGTGTGCACTCTTTGGGCAAAAGGGAGGTGAGGTTGGTGAGCTCAACACCAGGTTTGTAGGAAGGCTCGACAGGCCCCATCGCTTTTGAGCTTCGATTGGCCAAGAAGTCTCCCACCCATTGGGCGGGTGCTTTGTAGGTGGAGCCTCCCATCACAAAGGCCTCGCTCTCCAGTCTCCTTTGCAGCACGATGCCACTCAAGGGGTGAACCCCGGAGCCAGTGAACTCGAAATCTTCTTTTTTCAAATTCAAATGGGGGTCTTGCAACTCCTCTTCAAAGGCGTGTGCAATCTCTTGCGCGCTCGCTGAAAAGTCTTCGGGCTCAATGCCAACCACCAAAGCGGCATTGGCGTTTCGCTCGTTGCGAGAATACTGGCTCATGCCGTTGGTGACCACTCTCTTTGGCTCAGAGGTGGCGGCCACCACGGTGCCACCAGGACACATGCAAAAGCTGTAAACGGCCCTTTGGTTGCTGCTGTGGTGCACGAGTTTGTAGTCTGCCGCACCCAAGAGCGGGTGGCCGGCGTGTTGACCCCAGCGCGAGGCGTCGATCAAGGACTGCGGGTGCTCGATGCGAAAGCCAACCGAAAAAGCCTTGGCTTGCATGGGCACCTTTTGTTTGAACAGCCATGCATAGGTGTCTCTTGCGCTGTGCCCCAGGGCCAGGGCCAAGTGGGTGCAAGGCTGGGCATAAATTTGCTGTGTTTTGAGGTCCAAGATGCGAAGAGCGGTGAGATTGCGAATTGGCTCTTGGGAGGAGGGCTCATCAAGACCCTCACACTCCAAGCCCACCACCTTTTGTTCAAAGCGAACCTCGCCGCCCAAGGCGATGATTTGCTCTCGCATCGATTCCACCACTTTGACGAGTTTGAAAGTGCCAATGTGGGGGTGAGCCGCAAACCCAATCTCTTTGGGGGCTCCGGCCAAGATGAATTGCTCAATGACACGCCGACCCAAAAAGCGGGGGTCTTTGATTTGGCTGTAGAGTTTTCCGTCCGAAAACGTGCCCGCACCGCCCTCGCCAAACTGAACGTTGCTGTTGGGGTTCAAAACGCTTTTTCGCCAAAGACCCCAAGTGTCCTTGGTGCGTTCTCTCACGGGTTTGCCGCGCTCGATCACAATGGGTCGAAATCCCATTTGCGCAAGCGTCAAGGCCACAAAAAGCCCGCATGGGCCAAGCCCCAAGACCACGGGGCGGGTGGGATGGGTTTTGAAGCGCTCTTGTGCACTCTCTTGGATGAGAGAGAGCAAGTGCCCAGGATCTTTGATCGTGTCAGCTGCCAAGTGTCCACCCAAGTGAACCTCTGGGTGCCAGCGCATGTCAGGGCTTTCTTGAATCAAGAGGGGTGGATAAGAGCCCGCCAAAATCTTCTTTTCAAGCTCCACGCTTTTGAGCGCCAAGTCCACGATGTAGACCACAAGCAAGGTTTTCTTTCTCGCGTCAAAACTGCGTTTGAAAAGCCGGATGGAGTCGATGTCAGACGCATCAAGACCGAGAGAGCGCTTGATCAAGTCGATCAATTCTGAGGGCAGGGCTTGGACGTGGTCACTTTGAGGGGAGGTGTCACGCTCTGAGCTTTCTTCGTGAGCGCTCATCCATCTCTCAGGGATTAACTTTTGTGCGTCTGAGGAGCTTCTGA
>CAIPII010000035.1 GCA_903865035.1 uncultured Burkholderiales bacterium
ACCACACCCCAATCAGGTCCCGCTCACACCTTGAGTCAATCGCACTTGGATGGATTGGAGAGCGAGACGATTTTCATTTTGCGTGAGGTGGCTGCATCTTTCGAAAAACCAGCCCTCCTCTTCTCTGGTGGCAAGGACTCACTGGTGATGCTGCGCTGCGCTGAAAAAGCCTTTGGCGTGGGACGCATCCCCTACCCCTTGCTCATGATTGACACGGGGCACAACTTTGAGGAGGTGACTCGCTTTCGCGACTACCGAGCCGAACAACTCAAAGCTCAGTTGATCGTTCGAAGTGTAGAAGACTCCATGAAGCGCGGCACAGTTCGCTTGAGCCGCCCAGATGAATCCAGAAACGTGCACCAATCGGTCACTTTGCTTGAAGCCATCGAAGAATTCAAATTCGATGCTTTGATTGGTGGCGCAAGACGAGACGAGGAAAAGGCACGCGCCAAGGAGCGCATCTTCTCTCACAGAGACAGTTTTGGGACTTGGCAACCCAAGTCTCAGCGCCCTGAGTTGTGGACACTCTTTAACACCAAGATTCACCCAGGAGAGCACTTTCGCGTCTTTCCCATCTCCAATTGGACCGAGATGGACGTCTGGCAATACATCGAGAGAGAACGCATCGAGCTGCCAGAGCTTTATTACAGCCACAAGCGCGAGGTCGTGGACCGCAAAGGTCTCTTGGTTCCAGTGACCCCTTTGACACCAGCCAAAAGTGGCGAGACACCGCAACTCATGGATGTGAGGTTCAGAACCGTTGGCGACATCACCTGCACTTGCCCCGTGGCCAGCTTGGCCAAAACACCCAAAGACATTGTGATGGAGACCTTGACTGCCACTCTGAGCGAAAGAGGAGCCACCCGCATGGATGACCAGACCTCTGAGGCGTCCATGGAAAAGAGAAAAAGAGACGGTTATTTTTAAGGCCTCGTTGCCCTTTTGCGAGGCAGCTGAGCCTAGAGCCATCCTACCCTGTTCCGATGCACCCCTGACTTCATCAAAATATTCTTACCCACTGTTTAGCCCATGTCACCTTTGTCCACAACCGCCCCCACACAAGACGCCAACATTGAGCCCCTTTATGCGCTCAAATTCATCACCTGCGGCTCCGTAGACGATGGCAAAAGCACACTCATTGGACGCCTATTGGTGGACTCTCAAGCGGTGCTTGAAGATCACTTGGCAGGGGTTCAGCGCCAAGGCGAAACCGATTTGGCCCTCTTGACCGATGGTTTATCTGCAGAGCGCGAGCAAGGCATCACCATCGATGTGGCCTACCGCTACTTCGCAACTGAAAACAGGAAGTTCATCATTGGGGACGCTCCCGGTCACGAACAGTACACCCGCAACATGGTGACTGCAGCATCCAGCGCAGACGCCGCCCTGGTGATCGTGGACGCGACCAAACTCGATTGGTCCAAGTCCAACCTCACCTTGCTTGACCAAACCCGCCGTCACTCACTGCTTGCAAAACTCTTGCGCGTGCCCAGTATTGTTTTTGTCATCAACAAACTCGATGCCGTGAACGACCCCACATTGGCCTTCAATCGCATCAAAGCTGCACTGACCGCTTTTGCAACACAAGCCAACATCTCCTACACCGCCATCGTACCCATCTCCGCTTTGAAGGGCTGGAACGTGGTGAATGCGAAAGAACATTGGTGTGGCTACACGGGTGAGACCTTGATCTCCATTTTGGAGAAACTCCCCTGCACCCCTGCAGATCAAAGCGGGCCCACCAGCGTTTGTGTTCAATGGATTGAAAAGCAACACGACTCCAACCGAACCGACAAGGGGCGACGAGTCCTTTGGGGCAGAGTGGCCAACGGACAGCTCAAAGTGGGTGACACCGTTAAAGTTCACCCCAGCGCACAAAGTGCCAAGGTGGTTGAAATCGTAAACGCAGTCAGACAAGCCAACGACCCCTTGTTAGGTCATTCTGGTCACCAAGTTGGCGTAAGCCTTGAGAAGGAACTCGATGTCTCCAGAGGTGACTGGTTGGTGGTGACAGACGGCCTAGACTCAACGGCTCTCTCACCTGAGCGCCAAATCACTGCCACAGTGGCATGGATGGATGATGAGCCTTTGGTTCAAGGACGCATTTATTGGGCCTTGCATGGACACCAGTGGGTCAAAGCTCAGGTGAGCCAAATCAAGCACCGCTTGAACATTTTGACCCTTGAAACTGAGCCCGCCCAACAACTTGAACCCAATGCCATGGGTCAAGTGGAATTGACCTTCAAGGAGCCCATTTTGACCCGCCCCTTTGCCGACTCAAGGTTGATGGGTGCCATGATTTTGGTGGATACGGCCTCTCACAAGACCTCAGCAGCGGTCTTGGTGAATTGAGTCACGCATTGAACACTGTTGCAGCTTTGGGGAGGGACTCACTTGAAAAGCGCTCTTACACCACCCCTGCTGCAGGGCCAATTCGCCTAGTTGACGTTTTCTCCACTAAAATCAACATCACTTCCTTTTCACCCTCATTTCGTAAAAGTTAAGACCATCATGACTCACGTTGTCACCGAATCTTGTATCCGCTGTAAGTACACCGACTGTGTGGATGTTTGTCCTGTGGACTGTTTCCGTGAAGGTCCTAACTTTCTGACCATCGATCCCGATGAGTGCATCGACTGTGCGGTCTGCATCCCCGAGTGCCCTGCCAACGCGATTTTTGCGGAAGAAGATGTCCCCCAGGGCCAAGAGCACATGGTTGCTTTGAATGCAGAGCTCTCCCAAATTGGTTGGCCCAGCATCACCAAGAGAAAAGCACCTTTGCCCGACGCTGACGACTGGAAAGACAAAGAAGGCAAGCTCTCTGAGTTGATTCGCTGATACATCAGCACCCAGAGACCTGATCAAGGCCTACTCCTTTGAACAGCGCTCAACCCAAGCCACAAACCCCCATCGATTTGGGAGACCAAACCCCAAGCATCGAATGCGATGTCTTGATCGTGGGCGCAGGTCCTGCGGGTCTCTTTTTGGTCTTTGAATTGGGGCTCTTGGGAATTCACGCCCAAGTCGTAGATGCACTCCCCCACGCTGGCGGTCAAGCCGCAGAGCTCTTTGGGGACAAATTGATCTATGACATACCAGGCACTTTGGCTTGCACAGGACGTGAGCTCACCGAGAGACTCTTGCTGCAGTGCAAACCCTTCAACCCCCAATTTCACTTGGGTCAATTGGTTCAAACGCTGGATCCCTTTGGGGATCACTTCAAAGTTGAAACCGATTCGGGCACTCGCTTTGTCGCGCGTGCCGTGGTCCTTGCCAGTGGCGTTGGAGCCTTCTTGCATCGCCCCTTGCTGGCCAATGGTCTGGCACCATTTCTCAAAACCCACATCCATAACGGCCCTCTCTACACGATCAAATTGAATTGGAAATCGAGCCTGACTTCTAATTTGGCGCATGTTTGGGTGGTCGGTGGCACACAAGAGTCAGTCGATGATGCACTTGAGCTCTACGAGT
>CAIPII010000036.1 GCA_903865035.1 uncultured Burkholderiales bacterium
AAACGTTTCCCCAATTTACAACAAACAATTTGAGTGTCATGATGAGCCTGAAGGGCAAGCCACCAGCCATCGCTGACACCGAAATAACGACAAAGAAGCAAGTCAGTCTCAGCGGTCACAGCACCCTTACCAGCCACAATATCGTAAATGCGGGTGACAGGCACTTCGATATCTTTGGCCTGGCGAAATTCTGGTGTTCCGATGAGTTCAGGCGGCTTACCAAAGGCAGCTTGATGACTTGATCAAATTCAAGGGAAAAAGCAGTCCATTCCGTTTCAATCCCAAGCATTGCCGCCGTTCTGAATTACGTCATTAGTCGCCATGTATAAATCCTTTTGAAAATCGATTTCAATTTTTAATGTGAGACGCTGTGCAGTCCCATACCCTTGGCCTCTTTTTGGGGGTATTGGTGTTTTCAAGTCCAAAAAGTTCAAAATCGATCAATACTATGATTTGGGCAATGCACCCATTCACTTTTTGCGATTAGATTCACTTTATGCCATCACAAATCAAACCGATCAGGCGTCTGGTCATTATTTTGGGCGATCAACTTGATCATCAATCGAGTGTCTTGGAGGGGCTAGACCTAAAACAAGATGTGTTGTGGATGGCAGAAGCCAGCGAGGAATCTACTCATGTTCCGAGCTCAAAGCCAAGAACTGTGATGTTTTTGAGTGCCATGCGTCATTTCGCACAAGAGCTCACCCAAAAAGGCCATAGGTTGGATTACACGCATTTGGATGCACCGAACCATTGCGGAACTTTGGTTGGTGAATTGGAGAAAGCAGTTGCCAAATACCAAGCCAAAGAATGGGTGGTGGCTCATCCGGGCGACCTAAGAACACTTGAAGGTCTGAAGGCATTGGCAGCCAAGCATTCAATTCCTTTGAGAATCACGCCAGACCTTCATTTTTTCACACAGCCCAAAGACTTTGAAGCCTTTGCAAAAGGTCGCAAGCAGTTGCGCATGGAGTACTGGTACCGTGAGTTGCGCCAAAAATTCAATGTTTTGATGCAGGACGGTAAACCTATTGGAGGAGAGTGGAATTTTGATGCCGAAAACAGGAAATCTTTTGGCAAAAACGGTCCTGCTCCCATACCCAAACCTTTTGCAGTCAAACCTGATGCCATCACCCAAGATGTGATGGTCCTGGTGAGCAAGTTTTTTAAGGCTCATGTGGGTGAGTTGGAGCATTTCACGTGGCCAGTCACTCGAGCGGATGCATTGAAAGCCTTGGATCAATTCATCGAGGAGAGGCTTGCACTCTTTGGTGATTATGAGGACGCGATGTGGACCCATGAGCCTTGGCTGTATCACTCCCACATCTCTGCCGCTTTGAATTTGAAACTCCTCAACCCTAGAGAGGCGATTGCAGCTGCTCAAAAAGCCTATGAAGATGGAAAAGCGCCGATTGCAGCTGTTGAAGGTTTCATTCGACAGATATTGGGTTGGAGAGAGTATGTTCGAGGCATGTATTGGCTCAAAATGCCTGAGTACATCGAACTCAACAGCCTCAATGCAAAGCACAACTTACCCTCCTTTTACTGGACAGGAAAGACTCAGATGGTTTGTCTGGATCAAGTGCTCCAACAAACTTTATCGTATGGTTATGCTCACCACATTCAAAGGTTGATGGTGTTGGGTCTTTACACATTGATGTATGGGGTCAACCCAGTTGAGGTGCACGAATGGTTCTTGAGTGTGTTTGTGGATGCTGTGGAGTGGGTTGAACTGCCCAATACGCTTGGGATGTCTCAGTACGGTGATGGTGGTTTGATGGCCAGCAAGCCCTACATTGCAAGTGGTAAATACATTCAGCGAATGAGCAATTATTGCAACTCATGTTCTTTTGATCCAGCGGTCTCTGTCGGTCCTAACGCATGTCCGATGACCACCTTGTATTGGGATTTTTTAATTCAGCACAAAGAGCTTTTGAAGAAAAACCCAAGAATGAGCATGCAAATCAAGAATTTAGAGCGTCTGAGTGAAGAGAAAATTGAGGAGATTCGCCTGGCGGCTGCTGAGCATCGATTGAGTGTGTGAATTGAGGTTGGGCTTGAGCTTGTAGGCTCTAGAGTCGTGAGTATTTGCGCCGCAGTTGCAGGGCCTTTGCGAGCTTTTACTTTGGATGTGTAAAAATGCAATTTTTGTGTTTTGATGATGCTTCCCAATTCGCTCTCGACCTTGCCCCTTTGGCCACATGGCGTGCGCCCGAAATTGTATTCATTTAGGCGTTGTCCTTATGCCATGCGTGCTCGCTTGGCGTTGTGGGCCAGTGGTCTCGAATTTGACAAGCAAGAGGTGGATCTCAAACAAAAGCCTCCTGAGCTTTGGGATGCGAATCCCGTGGGCACTGTGCCTGTGATCGTTTGGGTAGAAAACGGTTCTCCAGTGGTGATCGCACAAAGTTTTGAGATCATGATTTGCGCGTTAAGGGCCAGAGACCCTCTTTCTTGGTTGCCTCAACATCAAGAGAGTTGGACAACAGCCTTGGAAATCATCACGGCCAATGATGTGTCTTTTAAAAAGCATCTGGATCGTTACAAGTACCCTAACCGCCATCCAGAAACATCTTCACTGAAAGAGCGAGAGGCTGGCTCTGTCTTTTTGCAAAGCTACGAGAAAGTGCTTGAAAACCAAGACTTCTTGTCTGGCGATCACTTTGGAATGTTGGATGCTGCTTTGGCTCCCTTTGTGAGACAATTTGCCAAGACTGATCTCTTGTGGTTTAACTCACAGGGATGGCCGAAATTGATCTGTTGGCTCCAAGCTTTTGAGAAAAGTGATGCTTTCACATTCATCATGCAAAAGTCATGACACGTTGACTCCTCCACCTCAAATTGGCTCAGAGCCCTCCTATCACCTTGGCGCATTGACATAATATAGACCGTCTTCATTCAAGGATCCATTCATGAGCAGTCATGGTTCAGACACCCACCACCCCTCGCAAACCAGGCCATCTGCTGTCAATCTTAAACAATTGCAGCAAATGTTTGAGCGTGGTGAACCCATCACCATGCTCACGGCCTACGATGCAACTTTTGCAGCAGAGGCTGACCGTGCGGGCTTGGATTGTTTGTTGGTGGGTGACTCCTTGGGCATGGTGTGTGAGGGACGAGCCAGTACTTTGGGGGTCAGCATGCAGGCGATGTGTGATCACACCGCTGGCGTTGCCCGAGGGCTTGCTCACAGCAAGAACGGAGCGTGGTTGATCGCAGACATGCCTTTTGGCAGTTACCAAGAGGGGCCAGAACAAGCTTTTAGAAATGCGGCCCTTTTGATGGAGTCAGGCGCTCAAATGGTGAAATTGGAAGGGGGGCAGTGGACCCCCAAAACCGTTTCTTTTTTGGTACAACGTGGCATTCCTGTTTGTGCCCATTTGGGGCTCACACCTCAGTCGGTGAGTGCACTGGGGGGCTACAAAGTGCAAGCGCGTGAGGATGCAGCAGCAGTTCAACTCATGCAAGACGCCCATGATTTGCAAGATGCAGGTGCGACGCTACTGGTGTTGGAGCTCATCCCACATGCATTGGCGAGCAAGGTCACACAGGCCTTGAAAACCTGTGCCACGATTGGAATTGGGGCGGGCAATGGAACGGCCGGGCAGGTGTTGGTTTTGCACGATATGCTGGGCTTGAGTCTCACGGGGGGCAAGTCTCCGAAGTTTGTGAAGAATTTCCTTTATGGCCAAGACGGCGTTCAAGCCGCAATGAAAGCCTACGTTCAAGCTGTAAAAACCAGAGCGTATCCTGACAACACATTGCACGCGTGGTGAGCTCTCACGACCCCCTTCACTTGGCCTCTATGGATTGAGCCAAGAGGAAAACACTTTCTTCATCAATACACAAAAGACCCACCATGGATTTACCCAGTCATCAACTGAACATGACGGTGCTCATGACACCAGACACCGCCAATTTTTCAGGCAATGTGCACGGGGGAACCATTCTCAAGTTGCTCGATGAGGTTGCCTTCGCGTGTGCCAGCCGTTATTCAAAGACCTACGTGGTCACCATGAGTGTGGACCAAGTCACGTTCAAACAACCTATTCACGTGGGTGAATTGGTGACCTTTTTGGCGAGCATCAATTTGACGGGCAAGACCTCCATGGAGGTGGGCATCAAGGTGCTTGCAGAGAACATTCGAACGCAAGAGGTTCGGCATGTGAACAGCTGCTTTTTCACCATGGTAGCAGTCGATGAGGCCAGAAAACCAGTGGCTGTGCCAGAATTCAAGCCGCAAAGTGAGGTTCAAATTCGCCGCTTCAACGATGCAATGCGAAGAAGGCGTTTGAGGCAAGAGGCCTCCGGCACTTGATGACCCGTGTTAGATGGCAACACGCTTGGCCACAGAGCGTGCAATCAGTCCATCAAGGCCACTGATTTGACTTGTGCCCAAGCGCTTTGACCGACCTGGAGGTTGAGTTGTTTCACCGCTCTTTGGGTGATCCTGGACCATATCAAAGATTCGCCTACCTTCAGTTGCACCAAAGCTTGAGATCTCTCCTTGGGGTCATCCAGGATCAAGGCAATTTGAGTGGGTAATGTATTTTGGATGCTTGAGTCCTTGGGTTGTGACAAGGACAGACTCACATCTTTGGCCAGTAGTCTGACTCGAGTTCTTTCATTCAATGCCAGCCCTGAGTCCTTGACCCACAAAGCACCAGCGGTAAAGCTCAACAAAAGAAGTCCAAACTGTGGATCCTTTTGAGTGACTTCACACTCAAGGATGCTTGCAACATCGTCTCCCAAGATCCAAGGATTTTGGCTGTTGGAGAGCGCTTCCAATAATGGGGCACATGCATTGATGACTCCATTGTTCAAAACCATCAGTGTCTGGGACAGGTAGGCCACTTCGTGGGGAGAATGGGTGACGTAGATCAAGCTCGTGCGAAAGTCCTTGCATGTTGATTTGATCAAAGGCAACAAGTTCTCTTTGGCCACAGGATCCAAAGCGGCAAGTGGCTCATCTAGCAATAGCAATTTTGGGTTGGTGGTCATGGCGCGAGCCAAGGCCACGCGCTGTTTTTGTCCACCAGAGAGGGTTTGTGGAGAGCGGTGCAAGAGCTCGCCAATGTCAAAAGCCTCAATCACATGTTGGAGTTGAGTTGCACTTGGGTTTGGACTTCGCTTGAAGCCAAATTGCAAATTCTCCATCACCGACAAATGTGCAAAGAGACTGGCTTCTTGAAAAACCACTCCGATGGAGCGCATCCAAGGTGGTGTGAAATGGCCTTGACGGTCGTCTTGCCAAATTTCATCATCCACACGGATGAAGGCGCGCTTGGGTCTTGTGAGACCGCTCAAGCACCGAAGCAGTGTGGTTTTTCCAGATCCAGAATGGCCAAAGAGCGTGACAATTTGCTGCGCTGGCAGCTCCACATTGACGCGCAATGAAAAGGATTCAAGGGGCGTGTCGATGTCGATGTGGATCAAGCTTGGGCTCATGGATTGACTTGTTTGGCGCGATGGCCAAAAAACTTAAGACTGAGCAAAGTCAAAAAAGAAAAGCACACCATCAACAGTGCCAAGCTATGAGCTTGGGGGTAACGCATGCTCTCCACATCGTTGAAGATTTGAGTGGAGACGACTTGGGTTTGTCCGGGAATGTTTCCCCCGATCATGAGCACAATGCCAAACTCTCCAATGGTGTGAGCAAAGCTCAAAATGGCAGCACTCCAAAGGGCGGGTTTGATGTTGGGAATGATGACATTCAAAAAAGCATCCACTGGGCGAGCTTTAAGGGTATAAGCCATCTCCAAGTTGCGTGGATCCAAGCTCTCGAAAGCGTTTTGAATCGGTTGCAGTGCAAAGGGCAGTGAATAAATCACGGAGCCAATCACCAGACCGCTGAAGGTAAAGGACAGTTGACCCAAGCCCATGCTTTGCGAGAGGATGCCCAGCCAACCGTTGGGACCCATGGAGATGAGCAAGTAAAAACC
The DNA here is from genome assembly GCA_903865035.1 of uncultured Burkholderiales bacterium. GTDB lineage: Bacteria > Pseudomonadota > Gammaproteobacteria > Burkholderiales > Burkholderiaceae_C > Limnohabitans. The sequence continues at coordinate 5,943 of CAIPII010000036.1, forward strand.
AATGACGCTTGGTGGCAAGACCAAAGGGAGTGTCAGGACAGTGGACAGGGCCATTCGTGGCCAGCTCGGTGTTTGAGAAAGCCACCAAGCCATGGGCGTGACCAAGAGCAGCAGGATGGCCGTTGTTGTCAACGCCAGTCTCAAAGTGAGCAAGATGGCCAGCCAAGCTTGATGGTCAAAGAGTTCGATGTTCATGAAGTTTGATTTGCGCGCTGAGCCTTTTCATGGACTAAGGAGTCCAGGCGATTTCAATCCAAATTTCATTTCTTCTCCATGGAGGCAAAGTCCATGGTGGGTTGTACCGCGCCAAAATGGCTTGAGATTTTTCTGAAAAGCCTTTTTGTTGAAGCCAAGCTTTGAGGGAATCGATTTTTTCTTGAACACGTTTTTCTGTGTTCAGTCCTGAATAGGTGAGCACTGCATATGTTTTATTGGGCACTGAGGTGATTTTGACATCAGGGTTGTTGGGCTTGGGCAGTGTGTTTGCATCATAAGCGCTGGGCATGCTGAATTCGACTTGCCAGCTGTTGCTCTCTTTGACCTTGAGGCCAGAGGCCAAATTGTCTGCGTTGCCTGATTCTGTTTTTAGAGGCATCATGACAACCGGTGCAGTCATGGCGATTTTTTCAGAGGCACTTGACTCTGGCGAGCTGGCTTTGTTGTTGCCAAAAATGAAGTCCGCGATTCGCCGAAATCCTTGGTTGCCAGCTTGGTCCATGTCCCCTGAGGTGACGGTCACGGCACTCAAGCGCTTTTCATATTCCCTGACTTCGAAGGCGTCTTCTTTGAGCAGGACTGTGAATTTAGGTTCTTCTATCGCCATGGCTTTGATGTGTACCAATAGGCACAAAGGAATGAAAATAAAAATCAAACGGATGAGCAAGGATTTCATTTGAGCAGACCTCTGTTTGGAGATGCAAAATATTTTCGCAAGCGAGCTTTTGTATTAACCGAGTCCAAAGGAGACGGCAACATGGTATGTGATCCAAGAGGCCACATAGGCCAGTGTAAAGAGGTAGCTCAACATGATCAAGGGGGCTTTGATGCTTTGCGTCTCTCGCCTGACTGTGGCAATGGTTGAGAGGCATTGTGGTGCAAAGACGAACCACATGAGCAAGGACAAAGCTGTGGCCAGGCTCCAACTCTGTGAGATGATGTTGTTGAGCGCTTGCGCGCCTGTGCTTTGAGAAGCCGATAAAGCATACACGGTTGAGAGTGAACTCACCACCACCTCGCGCGCTGCCATGCCAGGGATCAGCGCCACGCTGATTTGCCAATTGAACCCGATGGGTTCAAACACATGCGCCAAAGCGTGTCCTAGTAATCCTGCAAAGCTGTATTCAATGGCTGAACCTGAAGCGTTCATGGGTGGTGCGGGAAAGCTTGCTAAAAACCACAGTGCGATGGTGAGCACCAAGATCACGCCACCTACGCGGTTGATGAAAATCTTGGCCCGTTGCCACAGGCCAATGCTCACGTTCATTAGGGTGGGCCAATGGTAGCTTGGCAACTCCATCATCAAAGGTCTTGCCAACTTGCCCTCGTGTGTGAACATCTTCAAGGCCCAAGCCACGAGCATGGCTCCTAAAATGCCAAAGAGGTAGAGCAAAAACAGCACGAGTCCTTGCAAGGACAACTCTCCAAACAAGGATCGGTTGGGGATGAACGATGAGATGAGCAAGGTGTAGACGGGAAGCCTTGCCGAGCAAGTCATCAAGGGCGCGATCATGATGGTGACCCATCGGTCTCTGGGGTTGGCAATGGTTCGGGCGGCCATGATTCCTGGGATTGCGCAGGCAAAGCTAGAGAGCAAGGGAATGAAAGAGCGTCCTGAGAGACCCACCCCACCCATCAACCGATCCAATAAAAAAGCGGCACGTGGAAGATATCCTGATTCTTCGAGGATCAAAATGAAGAAAAACAAGATCAAAATTTGTGGCAAGAACACCAACACTCCTCCGGCTCCTGCAATCACGCCGTCAACCAACAGGCTCCTCAAAATGGGTGGTTCAATGGAGGGTGCCAGCGCATCCCCACACCATTGGGTGGCGGATTTGATGGCGTCCATGGGGGCTTGAGCGAGAGAGAAGACGCACTGAAACACCACAAAGAGGACAAAGGCCAATAAAGCGGGGCCCCAAAAGGGGTGAAGCACCACGCGATCGATGCTTTCGCTCAACGCATCGGCTTTGAGGTGTTCCAAGTTCAATTCGCCCAAGATTCGGTTGATGTCTAGTGAGTCTTGCTTGGAGAGCTCAGAGGCATCCAACTGCTCGAATTCATGGGCCGACAAACTGTTTTGTCCATTGCTTTGAGGCTTTGGATTTTCAAAATAATGGGATAGGTGGGCTTTTAGCTCTTCAACCCCTTGAGAGGTGATGCCAACGGTCTCAATCACTGGCATCTCAATCAGCTCAGAGAGGCGTTGGGTGTTGATGTCGATGCCACGGCGCTTGGCCACATCGCTCATGTTCAAAGCCAACACAGTGGGCAAGTGAAGCCTTTTGACAGCCAAAGCCAAACGCAATGTGCGCCTGAGGTTGGTGGCGTCGACCACAATCACGACCAAGTCAGGTTTTTTCTCTCCGGCTCGCAGGCCTTGGAGCACATCCAAGCTCACCCGCTCGTCCAAGGACCTGGGGTACAAACTGTACAGACCTGGAAGATCAAGCAGTCTGAGTGACTTTTGATTGGCAAGGGGGAACCGCCCTTCCTTTTTCTCAACCGTGACCCCTGCGTAATTGGCCACTTTTTGGTGTGAGCCAGTCAGCAAATTAAAGAGTGCAGTTTTACCGCAATTGGGGTTCCCAATGAGAGCCACCATGGGTGCGGGGTCTACGAAGTGAAGGGTAGAGGATTGACTCATAAGGGGGGTTCGAGCTCAATCAATTGAGCCTCGCTTTTGCGAAGTGCAAAGGTCGAGAGCCCAACCCTCACCACCATTGGGTCTCCGCCAATCCAAGCACGTTTGAGCACTTGGACGTGTTCGCCTTGAACAAATCCAATGTCCTCGAGTTGTCTGGACATCACATCGCTTGGGTCTGAGGATCTGACACACTTGACCCTGCCCACCTCTTGGAGGGCAAGCTGATCTAGGCTGATGGTGGTGTTCATGTGAAGATTTTATATTAAATGAGAACGATTCTCATTAAGAATATTCAAGACCATGAATTATTTTCAAGCACTCCAAGGTGGGGGGCAAGGTTGAACTCAAGCCACCCTCACTTGTGGGGCAGGGTGCTCCTTTTGAGCAATGGTGCCAATGACTCGACTCTTGCTAAAGCCCGCTTTTTCAAGCAATTCAAGCACTCTAGGGGCGCTCTCAGCGCTGGCGCTGATGAGCAAGCCGCCACTGGTTTGGGGATCACTCAAGAGCGCCTGAGCCCAACTTGGGCAAGCGTTGGACAAACTGACTTGGTCTGCGTAACTGCTCCAATTGCGACCTGAGGCGCCTGTGACCATGCCTTGTTCGATGAGGTTTGAAACGCCTTCGATGACCGGCAACTCCGCCCAATTGAGGACCACGTCATGGTCGCAACCTTTGGCCATCTCCAGTGCATGCCCCAAAAGGCCAAAGCCTGTGACATCGGTCATGGCGTGCACGCCCTCGAGGGCGGATAGATCTGCGCCCGGTTTGTTGAGTTGGGTGGTGTAGCCTATGAGCTGTTGGTAAGCTTCGTGTCCCAGGGCTTCTTTTTTCAAGGCGGCAGACAAGATGCCCACGCCCAGTGGCTTGGACAAAATCAGTTGGTCGCCCACTTTGGCATTCGAGTTTTTCTTGATTTGTTTGGGGTTCACCAATCCAAGTGCGACGAGCCCATAAATGGGTTCCACCGAGTCGATGGTGTGGCCACCCGCCACGACGATGCCAGCTTGGTGGCAAACGTCTTGGCCACCCTTGAGGATGAGTCCAATGGTCTTTGCATCCAAAGTTGCCACAGGCATGGCCACCAAGGCCAAAGCCAAAATAGGCCTGCCGCCCATGGCATAGACGTCGCTCAAAGCATTGGTTGCAGCGATTCTTCCAAATTCATAGGGGTCGTCCACAATGGGCATGAAAAAATCGGTGGTTGCAACGAGCGCTTGATCTTCGTTGAGTTGGTAGATGGCCGCATCGTCCGAGGTCTCTAGACCCACCAGCAATTCTTTTGGAATGGGGAAGGCAGCACCAGAATTGGCATTTTTCAAAATATCTTGCAAGACAGCTGGTGCGATTTTGCAGCCACACCCTCCTCCATGCGAGAGTGAGCTCAGCCGAGGTTGAGCCAAGTTGAGTGAAGCGGTGTGATGCAAGGGGTTCATGGATCAAAGGGTTAGGATTTATCAACGCAAGACCCATGATTTTAAGTCTTTGCACACAAAGGGGTTGATACACATCAAATGATTCTTGTTAGTCTTTGAATGTTGCTCTGGTACGCAACCCTTTCTCCAAGGAGTGGCGTCTCAGAGCGTCCCTTCGTCCGAGCATCTTGACGGTTTAGGCCCCTCACAACTCCCTCTAAAATGAATTCCATTCATCAACACATGCGACAGCTTCATGCAAATTCAAGATTTACTCTTCTCTCAAGGTTTTGGGACCCGCAGAATTTGTCAAGGTCTGGTTGAACAAGGCCATGTGCGACTCCAAAGCAATGGCTCTTGGAGCAGCCCTCTTGATGCTTGGCAGGAAGTTGACGTCCATGAGGGCATGCCTTTTGAAGTGATGGGAAAGCCTTGGCAATATTGGAGCCGAGCCTATGTGTTGCTCCACAAACCTGCAGGCACAGAGTGCTCGCAAAAACCTTCCTCTTGGCCAAGTGTCTACACCTTGCTGCCTTCACCTTTGAGGCAAAGGCCTCAAAAGTCCGCCATTCAAGGCGTTCAAGCCGTCGGTCGCTTGGATCAAGACACGACAGGCATGCTCTTGCTCACCGATGATGGTGCTTTCATTCACCGCTTGTCCTCTCCCAAACACCATGTTCCAAAGGTCTACGACATCACCACCGAAGATGCTCTTGCACAAAGTGCTTTGGATCAACTGTTGGAGGGCGTCATCTTGAACGATTCTCCTAAACCTGTTCGAGCCGAGCACATCGAACAAACGGGAGACAAAACTTTGAAGATGACTTTGACCCAAGGCAAATACCACCAAGTCAAGCGCATGTTGGCCTCGGTTGGACATTTGGTTGTCGCACTGCACCGCAGTCAAATGGGCTCATTGGTTCTTCCCCCAGAACTTGCACCGGGTGAATGGCGATATTTGTCAGCCGAGGAGGTGCTCACTTTGAGGGGCGGTAAATGAAAGACGAGCCCTAAAAGAAATCAAATCACAAGATACTGCACTTTTGCTGACTTTGACGGTCTGGGCAGTGTGCAAAAATTGGACAAGATCTTTTTCACACTTTGATGCATGCGACAGTGAACCCAGAGGCGTTCCGTGATTGCATGCTCAATTGGAGGGTCGAACTTTCTTCATCCTTTGAGTCTTCTTGGTCAAAGGATGACCCAGATCAATGTCAAGGGTTTCAACTCGTGCACACTCTAGGGGGGAGAGTTGATCTGTTTTTAAAGGGTTGGGAGCGTCAAAAGATCCATTAAACTCTAAGACACCATAAGGATTGAGCACATGTTATTTGGCAACGCGTTGAAAAAAATCAATTTTAAAAATTGCGCCCTTTTGTCTGTTTGTTTTTGGGCTTTGGCAAGCACGTCGCAAGCAGCTACGCCACTCTTTGTCTTGAATTCTTTGGATGCAAACATCAGTGTGATTGATCCGCAAACCTTGGCTGTGGTCAAAACCATTCCCACGGGCAAAGAGCCTCACCACCTGTATTTGACCCCAGATGAAAAAAGCATGATTGTGGCCAATGCCGGTGGAGATTCGCTCACCTTCATCGATCCCAAAACGGCTCAAGTGCAGCGCGTGGTCAAAGGCACATTGGATCCGTATCAATTGAGGTTTTCTCCGGACATGAAGTGGTTTGTGACCGTTGGCAATCGACTCAACCACGTCGACATCTACCGCTGGGATGGAGAGAATTTGAGCTTGGTCAAGCGCATTGCTTCTGACAAGACCCCCAGTCACTTGTGGATCGACACCAAGAGCACCACGGTTTATGCGACCATGCAAGACAGCGATGAATTGATTGCCATTGATTTGGCCACCCAAACGCTCAAGTGGCGTGTCAAAACAGGATCCACTCCTGCCGATGTCTTTGGCACTTCAGATGACAAAAAGCTCTTGGTCGGACTCACTGGAGGACGCGAAGTACAAGTTTTTGATGTGAGCCAAGGACCCGCCAAACTCATTGGGGCCATTCCAACAGGGCTTGGAGCACATGCATTCAGAGCTTTGGGAGACGGGGCTCATGTGTTGGTGAGCAACCGCGTGGCCAACACGGTCAGTGAGATTGACCTCAATACACTCACGGTGATCAACACCTTCAAGGCACCCGGTGGTCCCGATTGCATGGAGGTCTCCAGTGATCAAAAAACGCTCTACATCTCTTCGCGTTGGATCAAGAAAATGTCCATTGTTGACATGAGCACAGGTCAATTGATCAAACAAGTGAGTGTGGGGCGCTCACCCCACGGCATTTGGACCTTGGATCACGCCAAGCGGTTTTGAGGCTCATGCGTGCGTTTTCTTTTTTTGGGTGCTTGGCGGCTTTTGCTGTCTTGGCTTTTGGGGCAGAAGCGCCAACCCATTCACCCAAGTATCCTCCCCCCGAAGCCTGCGCACATCCCTTGTACTTGACCTTTGACACTGGACACATGGGGGTGGCTCAGGGGATCGCACAGGTGCTTCGTGAGGAAGGGGTGAGGGTCACGTTCTTTGTTGCCGATGAGCCCACACAAGAGGGCGATGGCACTTTGGGTGAGGCATGGAAGGGGTGGTGGCAAGAGCGTGCAAAGGAGGGCCACGAATTTGCCTCTCACACCGATCATCACGTCTATTGGCTCCAAGACATGCCCACCTCAGGTGGACCCATGCGATTCAAAGTTCGCGCCAGTGCTGGCCCTGAGCAAGGCCGTGTGCGTGTCATGACTGGGCAGGAGTATTGCGCGTCTGTTCAAGGCGCTCGCACCCGGATTGAATCCATCACGGGCAAATCTGCATTGCCCTTGTTTCGTGCGCCCGGGGGCAAAACCTCACCCGCTTTGTTGGCCCAAGCACAGTCTTGCGGTTATTTGCATGTGGGCTGGAGTGATGCGGGCTTTTTAGGCGATGAATTGCCCAGCGAGAAATATTCAAATGCCCATTTGCTCAGCAAAGCACTCTCCAACATTCGCTCAGGCGACATCTTGATGGCCCATCTGGGCATATGGTCCAGGCACGATCCATGGGCCCCAGCAGACTTAAAGCCCCTGATCCAAGGCTTGAAGGCCAAAGGCTTTTGCTTTCGCACACTCTCAGAGCACCCTCGTTATCAATCTTGGATCGAAAAACACCCCACCTGATGGGGCCTTCAAGCCCGAGCGCCGCCTCTTGGGGCTTGCAAGGGGTAAGATGATTTGCTCAAAGCGAGAGGTCGTGTGATGTTGATGCCTTCAAGTTCAAGGCAATTTCGCCCTAATCAATAGAGAAGACTTTCATGTTCGAAACTTGGCTTGAGTTTTATGCGCATTGTTCCGACGCCTTGCTCGAAGGCGTGGTGCAACCACTGCTCTTTGCCTTGCATTTGGGGGGATGGGTTGAGGACGCCTATGCCGTTTGCGATGGTTTGATTTTGGGTGTTGTGCAACTCCTCATCATGGTGGCATTCTTTACACCTTTGGAGCGCTTGTGGCCCGTTGAGAAAGTGCAAGACCGCGCTGAGGTTTTCGTCGATGTGATTTACACACTCATCCACAGGCTGGGGCTCTTTCGGTTGATCTTTTTTTTGATCTTCAATTGGCCCATTGACTACCTTTGGGGTCATCTGCGCGTGTTGGGGGTTGCGACGCTGCAACTTGACGATTGGGTGCCAGGGGCCAATGAACACCCCATCCTTGGATTTTTGTTTTATTTGGTGGTGTTTGATTTTGTGGGTTACTGGCTTCACCGCGCACAGCATCAATGGAATTGGTGGTGGTCTTTGCACGCCTTGCATCACTCGCAGCGAAACATGACCTATTGGAGCGACAGCAGAAACCATTTGCTCGATGACGCGATCATGGGGCTCTTGGGCGTGATTTTGGCGCAATGCTTTGGCATGCCGCCCTCACAGTTTGTGGTGCTGATTGCCATCACACAAATATCGCAAAGCCTGCAGCACGCCAATGTGCGACTCAGCTTGGGCCCATGGATGGAGAGGATGTGGGTGAGCCCTCGCTTTCATCGCTATCACCACAGCATAGGCGGTGGCCATGAGTTCGAGCAAGGCGTTTTGGGTGGACACAACTTTGGGGTGCTTTTGCCTTGGTGGGACATTTGCTTTGGAACGGCCAATTTTGAAAATCGGTTTGACCCTACGGGGATCAGAGATCAAGTGGAGCAAAACGTTCAATACGGGAGTGGTTTTTGGTCCCAACAAGCGCTGGGTTTGAAACGCTTGGGTGATGCCCTTCGCAAAGGCCTTGATCCAGAGCCCAAAGCACGAGCTCAAAAAGGTTGATGAAAGCCAAGCAGCGCAAATTCGCTTTAAGGCTCTTTTTCTTGTGAATTTGCCTGGGGGATTAAAATAAGGGAATTGATTCTCTTTTTACCCAATCTTTAGGCCTTTTGTGTCTGCACCTACCAACCCCAATCCGAACCCGCAACCCCAGAGCTCTTTAGAGGTCCAGCCAGAGCCCAAACTTCGCGATTTGTTCTCCAATCGCACCTTCATGCGCTACTGGTTGTCCAGAGTTGCAGCGGGAATCGCCTCCCAAATGTTTGAGGTTGCGCTGGCTTGGCAAATGTACCAACTCACCTCCAGTGCTTGGGACTTGGGACTTGTGGGTCTTTACCAATTCTTGCCCGCTTTGGCGCTCACTTTGGTGGCCGGTCACGTGGCCGATCGATTCCCCAGAGAAAAAATCATTTTGCTGACTTGGGTTTTTCAAGGCTTTGTGGTTTTATTGGTCTTGCTTGCGCTGCAAGGAGATTTTTTAACCCGTTCCTTGCTCTTGTGGGTCTCTTTGGCTTTGGGGGTGTTCAGGGCGTTTCAAAGCACGGCCCAGCAAGCCTTGCTCCCAAGCTTGGTGGATCACGATATTTTGCCAAGGGCCACTGCTCTGAACTCCATGGGCTATCAGGCCAGCGTCATGGCAGGTCCTGCCATGGGCGGTTTGCTTTTCGCCATCAATGCGTCCACGGTCTACTCGGCGTGTTTTGTGCTCTATTTGTTGTCGGGGTTTTGGCTTTGGGGCTTGAAGAGCAAGCCTTTGGCGCATGCCACTGAGCCGGTGACGGTTGAATCGGTCTTGGCTGGGGTGGTTTTCGTTTGGAAGAAGAAAACCATTTTGGGCTCCATGTCTTTGGACTTGTTTGCAGTGCTCTTAGGGGGTGCTACGGCACTGTTGCCCATTTACGCCAAAGACATCTTGCACACCGGAGCCTGGGGCTTGGGGCTCTTGCGTGCGTCCCCAGCAGTGGGCGCTTTGATCATGTCTTTGTGCTTGGCGCATTGGCCACTCACTCACAAAGTTGGACAAAAACTCCTGCTTGCAGTTGCTGTGTTTGGCTTGTCCATTGTGGTCTTTGGACTCTCGCATGTCTTTTGGATCTCAATGATCGCTTTGATGGTGAGCGGTGCTGCGGACATGGTGAGTGTGGTCATTCGCTTGACCTTGGTGCAAATGGACACACCTGAGAGCATGAGAGGGCGTGTTTCTGCTGTGAATTCAGTCTTCATTGGAGCGAGCAACGAGTTGGGTGAGTTTGAATCGGGTGCCACCGCCGCTTGGTTCGGAAGCGTGGAGTCGGTCATCATTGGCGGCGTGGGCACCATGTTGGTGGCCTTGATGTGGCGCTTTTTGTTCAAAGAGCTCTATGAGCGAAATCACTTGAGAAATGAGCCCACTGCCGGTGCTTGATGCTCTGGGGTGAAAGTGGGTCTCAAGAAGCCCAAATTCTTGGCTGGGTGGTTGGCATGCTCCACCATGATTCGCGCCACATTTTCCAAATGCGCTTGAGCAAGTTCAAGTTTGCCTCAACATCCTTGCTGAGCACCCGCACCACAATCACTTGTGGATTGGGAGAGGTGACACCTGCCAAGAGCTCTGTGTGCAAGGTCTGAAAGGCAGATTGTGCCAATTCAATGTGGTGGGCCACCACTTGCAGATCAAAGGGCGAGCCTTGCGCCATGACCAAGGTGCCCATGCATTGTTTGCCCGCAAGTCCCAGGGGACTCTTGAGGAGTCGTTCATCTGAGGCGTCAATGCTGGCTTTTTCAAGCCACGTGTTGTTGATCTCAAAATGTTGAGTGAAAACACCTTCTTGAAACGGTAAGTTGGCTCCGGGCAAGCCCAGCTGAGTCACATCCCATGCCAGCATTTGAGCAAGGGGCTCGAGTGTGAAATGCATCTGGTTCAAGGCGTGACATCGGTTGTAGGCAAGACTCTCCAAGGGCAGCCACTCCAGTCTTGCATGTTGCCCCACGTGGGCCCTCATGCTTTGTGTGGCCAAGAGGGCATCGGATCCGTAAAACCGTGTTGCGCCAGGGGTGGTGAGCAGCGCATGGCTTTGCTCGCCCAACTCCAGCTCAATGGCCAAGGTGTCACCCCCCACCAAGCCGCTGGGAGGGTGCACCAGCACGTTGTGGCAAACTTTTGGGTCCTCGGGGTAGAGGCTTTTGAGAATGCGAAGAGGGCCTTCGTGCGAGTCCCTCACCACCGTTTTAGGGGTTTGGAACTCGTACTTGAGGTTCAGTTTGGCCAGCCACACAGATCAAAGGTCAGGTCGGTGCAGTCGGTGTTGGAGGGTGAGCGGACAGGTGCGTGGCCTCTGGGGTTGGCTCAGCATGCATTTGCGCTTCATGAGCAGCCGTTTGCGCTGCGAGCTCTTTGGGGTTTGCATCATGGAGCAAATTCCATAGGGCAAATTCGGTTTGCGTCAATCGGTCTTGGGCTCGAGCAACGGCCTCAAATTTCTCGCGATCCGTCAAAATACCCAATTGCCGGATTTGAGAGACCAGACCTTTATAGTGTTCAACCGCAATTTCTGGCAGTTCCGCGATTCGGTTGATCGACATGTGTGCATGTGCCTCGTCTCGGGTGTTTTGCTCCTCGATGGCGCGGTCCAAGAGTCGTTCAATTTCGTGCTCGCTCAAGTGCAGGCGTTTGGCCTCTCGCTTGATTTTCTCGCTGTCTTCTTCGGAAATATTGCCAGCGGCCAAGATTTTGAAGAGCTCATCTTTGAGTTCTTCTCGCTCAATGACCAATTGATCGCTGAAGGCAGAAGACAAGAGCGCTGCAGGGATGGCAAAAATACCAATACCAATCAAGGCCAAGATGATGGTCATGAAGCGGCCTGCGGGGGTCATGGGGGTGATGTCACCATATCCCACAGAGGCCAGCGTGATCACAGCCCAATAAACCGCTTGAGGGATGTTCTCGAACTTGTCGGGCTGAGCATCGTGCTCAAACAAGTAACCCAATGAAGCGGTGAGCACCACCAAGAGCATCATCACAAAGCCAGCCGCTGCCATGACGGGCCACTCTCTGGCGATCACTTTCGAGAGTGTGGCTGTGGCACCTGTGTAACGGGTGAGCTTCAAGAGCCTGAGCAACCTGAAGACCCGCAGGAAACGAAGGTCAAACAAGTGGTGCAAGAACACTTCCAAGAAGAAGGGGACCACCGCCAAAAAGTCAATCACAGAGGATGTGTTCTTGGCTTGTTTGAGTCGACCAATGATCCAGTGTTGGTATTGAGGCTCCTCCACGCAGCAGTACATGCGCATGACGTATTCGAGTGTGAAGATGGTCACAGCAACCGTATCGAGCATGATGAACTCAAGGTTCAAGATGTAGTGAATGCCTTGCACCGATTCCAAAATCACAGCGATCACGGAGATCACCACCCACACCACAATGAAGCTGTCAAAGAGATCGTGCAGCTCTCCTCCAAAATCGGAGGGAAAGACCAAGGCATGGACCTTTTGTCTGAAGGTGCGCCCACGATTGACTTCGATGAATGTTTTGATCGCTGGAATCAACACCCTAAAGAGTTTGAGCATCCTGAGCAATCTGAGGAATCGAAGGACCCGCAAATCGATGGGAATGAACGCTTGAAAGTAAAAGGGCGCCACCGCAAAGAAGTCAATCAACGCGAAGGGGCTGAAGATGTAGCGCAGGCGTGGAAGCTTCTTGGTGGAGAACTCCTCATCCTCAGGCGCCAAATAAAAGCGCAGGAAATATTCCACTGTGAACACGATCACGGAGAACACGTCAAAAATATGGAAGTAGCCTTTGTTGGGCTCGAACACAGCAGGCACGTGTTCAAAAAGCATGGCAAAGAGGTTGGCCAAAATCAACAGGCCAATCCAATTCTCAACTTCCTTGTGGTAGTTGGTTTCGTACTTGGGATTCAAGAGCCAGTTGTAGAGAAACTTTCTGACCCCAAGCCCCGAGGGAATAACTTCTTCGTGAACATGGGTTTTGCCGCGAAGCAAAGCGCGCATTTGATCGACTGAGTCCATGGTGTGTTTCCTTAGAATTCGAGGTCAGCAACGTGAATGGGGTATGAGCCCTTGTCACAAATGGTCACGCTGATTTGCAGTTTCTGCTCGATGGAGTCACTCTCTTGCAATTCCTCGAGGAAGGTGGGTGTGGGAGAGCCCGGAGGGGTGGGGCTGATTTTGTTGAAAACCATGGCACCTGCCAAATTGATGTCTGTGGGATCGCATTTGCTGGCAAAAGTCAAAGGACCATTGGTGAATGGGTTGTAGAGTTTGACCAAAGGCCCGTTGTCATTGAGGAGGGCTTTCAAGCAGCCTCCCCAAGTTTTTGCAGTGCTGGCTGCGGTTGGAGCCTCTGCCTTTGCATTCTCGCTTGGGGCTTCAGTGGCGGGCGCAGCTGCCACAGTGCTGGATTTGTCTGCGCTCACCTCGCTCTCGCCTTCAGCAAGAGCCTTGTCTGGGGTTGCGGCTGCAGGCTCCTCGGCTTTGGGTGGGGGCATGATGGTGTTTGGACCTCCACAAGCAGCAACGGCAAAGTCGCTGTCCATTCTTTTCGGTGAGGCTTGAGTGAACCAATTGGCAAATGCTTCGCCATTTTCTTTGGAGATCTCGGTTTTCATGCCCTCTTCATAAGAGAGCACTCCCACGTAGGCGGTGCCCACGATCACCAAGACGATGGAGCACAGAAACAAGAAATCCGAAAAAAAGAAGGTTTTCGTGTTTGGGGGGTTGCTATGGGTTGGGTTATCCATGTGTATTCCAAATGGGCAAAGAGGTAAGGAAGACCTAAACCGATTCAATCAAGAATAGGTTCGACCAGGAAAGGCCTGCAACAAGGAGATGGCCATCTTGTGGCCGCTCAAAAATCAAATCCCGGCAAGATACATGCGCTTAACTGGGCTAAAAAAAATGGGAAGTTATCCACGGACCAGAAGGCGATCGTTAGCAAGTATTTTAAAAAATTGGGTGAATATGGAGATAGAGATCCGCAGTGGTT
>CAIPII010000037.1 GCA_903865035.1 uncultured Burkholderiales bacterium
ATGTCTGCCCCAGTGCCTGTTGAAAATGGCACTGCCAAGGTGACGGTTTTGTTTGGGAAATCTTGCGCGTGCAAAGTGCACAGTCCCAACACCAAGCCACAAGCGACTAAAAATTGTCTAAAAAAACATGCATTCAAATTCAAAACGCTAACCCGCACTTTCTTTGTTCATTCAACACTTCAAAACTCAGACCGTCATTTGGTCAAAAACAGTTTGGCCCAAGCTTGTCCCCATTTGTCCGCCTCATCCACCACCAATCCGGGATCGGTCAACACGTAATTGAAATTATTAAGTTCTGATTTGACTTTTGTGTTGGCTGGGGGCCTCCCCATGTCATTCAGCATCTTTTGCGCATCCACTGACAACATGAAGTCGGCGAACAACAATGCTGCATAGGGGTGAGTGGCATGCTTGGTGAGCGCAATGCCTTGAGGTCTGGCCAGCGTGGGCTCAATTGGCACCCAATCGATGCTCGCACCTCGCTGCTTGAAGGACTGAGCGTTGGCGTTGTAAATGGTCAAGCCCACTTGCACTTCACCTTGAGAGATCATTTGAGCCAGCAAAATGTGCCCTTTTCTGACATCGGGCTTCATCTCTGAGAGTTTTTTGAAAAATGCACTGCCTCTGGCCTCACCCAAAGCATTCATGATGCCGCCCATCCATTCTGCATCGGTGGCCTCGATACCCAACTGGTCCTTCCACCTCGGCGTTAAAAATCCCTCCAAGTGATTGGGCAATTCTTCTTTTTTTACTTTTTGGGTGTTATATGCCACCACGAAGAAATTGACCCGATCTGGCATCCACTGGCGATGCTTGGGGATCATGTTTTGAGGCAAATCGCTTTGATGGGGACTGTAAAACTCTGAAAACATTTTTTCTCTGGCCAAGATCTCCATCTCAGGGCCATTGGTCTCCACCACATCTGCTGCATAGCGCTTGGCTCTGGTTTCGTTGAGCACGCGCTGCAACACCCCATCGCTCAAACCCCTCCACAGCTCCACATGGACCCCAAATTTTTTCTCAAACTCCTTCAGGATGGGAGCAGCTTCAGTGGGCGCCAATGAGGTGTAGAGGGTCAGCGTTCCCTCTGCCTTGGCGTGATCCAGCAACCACTTTGCGCGATCTGCCCCTTTGTACATGTAGATGGCATCCTGTCCCAAAGCATTGGTTGCGGCGGAGCCAAATGCACTCGATGAAGCTGAAGGGACCAGTGTTTGCGCAAAAGCCTCGCGAATAAAAGTTCCAAATAGAGCGACCAGCATGAAACCGATCAAGAAGAGCTTGGAATTGATGGTGGGTTGATTTTTTTTCATCGTTCGCCCTTCAAAATTAGAGTGCTCATAGGATGTGTTGATTGGGTAAGCTTTGAAGTGCCAATTCAAATCGGCGCTTTGAGACACTTGCCATTCGCTCATGATCACCATTCATCCAAGGTTTTGATGAGCGCTTGCGCAAGTGCTGCATCCCCGCTGGCATGCCCCGCTTCCCTGGCCACTGTGAGTTGACTCTTGGGTAAGCTTTGGTGAAGGGCATAAGCCGTGTGCATTGGCGTGACGAGATCAAACTGCCCTTGAACAATGTGACAGGGTTTGTCCATAAGGTATTCAAATTGACTCCATCGGCTCTCATCGCTCAACCAAGGATCGCTCAAAAACATGTGACAAGAGATGAGCGCCATGTTGAAGGATCGATCCACATCGCTTTGGGTCACGCGTGGCAAACCCGCAACCGACATCACCGATTGCTCCCACTGGGCCCAGTTGAGGGATGCAGCGTCACGTTTGGCGTCGCTCTTGCCTTGAAGGTGCAACAAATGCGCTTTCAGAACGCTCCTCCAATCTGAGAAGTCCACAACGATTGCGCCCGGGTCGCTGAGCTTAGATGTGTTTGCTTTGAATTCCTGCCACTCTTTGGGAAACACCCGAGCAGCACCGCCCTCCTGGTACAACCATGCCAATTCAGCTTTTGTAGACGTGAACACGCCTCTCAAAATCAAACCTTGAACCCGGTGCGCATGAAGTGATGCATAGGCCAAAGCCAATGTGGTGCCCCAAGAGCCGCCAAACAAAGTCCACTTCTCAATACCGAGCTTGATTCGCAAAGCTTCGATGTCACGCACCAAATTTTCAAGCGTCAGACCCAATAAGGGATCGGCACATTTGCTTCTTCCACAACCACGTTGATCAAAGAGGATCACACGAAATTTTTGAGGATTGAAAAAGCGTCTCGACATCTCCGAGCACCCTGCACCTGGCCCCCCATGCAAAAACAAAATCGGCAACCCTTTGGCATTGCCGCATTCTTCCCAATACATTTCGTGCCCTTCACCCAGGGGCAAAAAACCAGCTTGCAGTGGAGCGATGGATGGATAAAACATATTTGTTGCTGAAGTGCTATGGTGAATCTGGACTGATTGAAAGTTGATTTAATTTGAAATGCTTTTGAGGCTTGAATGGGCCACGTTCATTG
>CAIPII010000038.1 GCA_903865035.1 uncultured Burkholderiales bacterium
CACGAGTGGTCGCATACAGGTTTTGGGTCACGATGTGCAAGGCGACAGCGCCAATGCCAGACGGCAATTGGGTGTCGTGCCCCAAGAGTTGGTGTTCGACCCTTTTTTCACTGTGCGTGAAGCCCTGACCTTTCAATCGGGTTATTTCGGCATCACCAAAAACGACGCTTGGATCGATGAGTTGCTCGAGAGCTTGGGTCTGGCCGACAAAGCCAACAACAACATGAGGCAGTTGTCTGGTGGCATGAAGCGACGCGTCTTGGTCGCTCAAGCTTTGGTGCACAAGCCACCCGTGATCGTGCTCGATGAGCCCACCGCTGGAGTGGACGTCGAGCTCAGACAAACCCTTTGGCAGTTCATCGCCAAATTGAACAAACAAGGCCACACCGTTCTCTTGACCACCCATTATTTGGAAGAGGCCGAGGCGCTTTGCTCGCGCATTGCAATGCTCAAGACGGGCCAGGTGGTGGCGCTCAGCTCAACCAGTGAACTGCTTGCCAACGCGTCCAGCAACGTGCTTCGCTTCAAACTCGATGTGCCTTTGCCAGCATCCTTGGCTCAATTGGCCAGGGTGACAGGGCGCATCGTGCAGCTTCCCGCGCACGATGCCAAAGAGATCGAAACGCACTTGGCCACCTTGCGCGAGCATGGACTGGAGCCCGAGGACATTGAGATCAGAAAGGCCGATTTGGAGGACGTCTTCATCGACGTCATGAGCCAAGCCCAAGCCAACACTTCTGCGAGGGTTGCATCATGAGAGGATGGCAAGCGCTGTTTTACAAAGAGGTCTTGAGGTTTTGGAAGGTGAGCTTTCAAACGATTGCAGCCCCCGTCTTGACCGCCGTTCTTTATCTGATGATCTTTGGTCACGTGATGGCCAACCGAGTTCAGGTCTATGACCAAGTGGGTTACACCGCTTTCATCTTGCCCGGTTTGGTGATGATGAGTTTGTTGCAAAACTCCTTTGCCAACAGTTCATCCTCCATGGTGCAGAGCAAGATCATGGGCAATTTGGTCTTCATTTTGCTCACTCCCTTGAGTCACTGGAGTTGGTTTTTCGCCTACGTGTTGTCCGCCATGGTGCGTGGCGTGGCGGTGGGCTTGGGTGTGCTTTTGGTGACGGCTTGGTTTGTCCCGCTCACCTTTGTCTACCCCATTTGGATCGTGGTGTTTGCGCTCTTGGGTGCTGCAATGCTTGGGACCCTTGGGCTCATTGCTGGGCTGTGGGCGGAGAAGTTTGATCAGATGGCAGCGTTTCAAAACTTTGTGATCGTGCCCATGACCTTTTTGAGCGGTGTGTTTTATTCCATTCACACGCTGCCCCCACTGTGGCAGTTGGCCAGTCACTTCAACCCCTTCTTTTACATGATCGATGGGTTCAGGTTTGGCTTTTTTGGCGTGAGCGATGTCTCGCCTTGGCTCAGTTTGTCCTTGGTGGGTGGAGCCTTGGTGTTGGTCTCGGGACTGGCGCTCACGCTGCTCAAAACGGGTTACAAAATTCGAGGATGAAGTTCAAGCGCTCGAGATCTGAGTGGGCAGGCGCGTATTTTTTTTCAAGCAAGGTTTTCACATGACTGCGGATGAATTGAAGTCTCTCATAGAGAGCAATTTGACGTGCCAGCACATGGAGCTCGAGGGTGACGGCAGGCATTGGTTTGCCACGATCGTCTCAGAGGAGTTCGAGGGCATGAGGGCCATCAAGCGCCATCAACGCGTGTACCAAACCTTGGGTCAAAAAATGCACACCGACGAGGTGCATGCGCTCTCCATGAAGACCTTCACCCCTCAAGAGTGGGCTCTTGAGTCCCGGCCGCAAGCGGCCAACAAAGGGGCCTAGTTTTGGATCAACTTCTCATCAAGGGTGGTAACGCCTTAAGGGGCGAGGTGCAAATCTCTGGCGCCAAGAATGCAACGCTCCCAGAGCTTTGCGCAAGCCTGCTCACCTCAGAGGAGGTTGTCCTTGACAACGTGCCCGAGCTCCAAGACGTCTCCAACATGGTCAAGCTGCTGCGCAGCATGGGCGTGGAAGTTCATTCCCCCAAAGCGCACACTTACAACTTGGTGGCCAGCAACACGTTGACGCCTTTGGCCTCTTACGACTTGGTCAAAACCATGCGTGCCTCTGTGTTGGCGCTGGGTCCACTGCTTGCACGTTTTGGTCATGCCAAAGTTTCACTGCCGGGGGGTTGCGTGATTGGCTCCAGACCTGTGGATCAGCACATCAAGGGGCTGGAGGCGATGGGAGCAGAGATCAAAGTGGAGCATGGCTACATGCTCGCCTCTTTGAAGCCTGGATTGGAGCGCTTGCAAGGGGCTCGCATCACAACAGACATGGTGACCGTGACCGGGACCGAGAACTTGCTCATGGCCGCTTGCTTGGCCCAGGGTGAGACCGTTTTGGAAAACGCTGCCCAAGAGCCCGAAGTCACCGATCTGGCTCACATGTTGGTTGCCATGGGCGCCAAGATCGAAGGCATTGGAACTTCTCGCATCCGTGTGACGGGTGTGGATGCCCTTCATGGCGTGCAGCACCGCGTGGTGAGCGATCGCATTGAGGCCGGCACTTTCCTGTGCGCAGTGGCCTGCACGGGAGGTGAGGTCTTTTTGAAGGACGCACGCTCAGAGCACTTGGACGCGGTGATTGAGAAATTGATCGCTTGCGGTGTGCACATTGAGAGGCGAGACAACGGGATATGGGTCAAAGCGTCTGGCGAGCCTTTTCGCGATCTCAAAGCTCAAAGCTTTCGAACCACCGAGTACCCAGGGTTTCCCACCGACATGCAAGCTCAGTTCATGGTCTTGAACGCGGTGTGCTCAGGCAGCTCCAAAGCCACGGAGACGATTTTTGAGAACCGCTTCATGCACGTCAATGAGTTGGTGAGGTTGGGTGCGAACATTCAAATCGATGGCAAAGTGGCCTTGGTTCAAGGCGTGCAAAGCCTATCGGGCGCCGATGTGATGGCCACCGATTTGAGGGCTTCGGCATGCTTGGTGATTGCGGGCTTGGTCGCGCAAGGCGAGACCCGTGTGCAACGCATCTACCACTTGGACCGTGGCTACGAGGCCATGGAGGCTAAACTGCGCGCTTTGGGTGCAGACATCGAAAGAATCAAATGATCACACTGGCATTGTCTAAGGGACGCATTTTTGATGAAACCATGCCGCTCTTGAGCGCGGCAGGTGTGGAGGTGCTCGAGCACCCCGAGACCTCAAGAAAGCTCATTCTCCCAACCAACCAAGAAGGCCTGCGGGTGGTGTTGGTGAGGGCCTCAGATGTGCCCACTTACGTTCAGTATGGTGGTGCAGACCTTGGGGTCACAGGTTTAGACACTTTGATCGAACACGGTGGCCACGGCTTGTACCAGCCACTCGATTTGCAAATCGCAAAGTGTCGCATGAGTGTGGCCACACCCCTGGGTTTTGACTACGAGGGTGCGGTGAGACAAGGCTCGCGATTGAAAATCGCCACCAAATACTTGCAGATCGCCAAAGATTTTTTTGCCACCAAAGGCGTGCACGTGGACTTGGTCAAACTCTATGGCAGCATGGAGTTGGCCCCTTTGACCGGCTTGGCCGATGCGATCGTGGATTTGGTCTCAACGGGCAGCACCTTGAAGGCCAACCACTTGGTGGAGGTGGAGCGGATCATGGACATCAGCTCTCACTTGGTGGTGAACCAAGCGGCGTTGAAGCTCAAGCAGTCCAAGCTTCGCCCACTGCTGGACGCCTTTGAGCGTGCAGTCTCTGCCTCCAAACCTTGAGCGAACACTTGGCCAACCCTTCAAGCAGTTGTTGAAACACATTTGTGAGTGACTCTCAAACATGTCTACCTTAAAACCCCTTTACTTGAACACGCAGCAAGCGGACTTTGATGCTCAATTCACGGCCCGTTTGCACTGGAGTGCGAGTGAAGACAAAACGATCGAAGCCCGAGTGGAGGGGATCATTGAGCGTGTGAAGTCACAAGGTGACGAAGCCCTTTTGGCTTTGAGTCAAGAACTCGATGGCTCAAGCGCCAAAACCATGGCAGAGTTGAGCATCGCCCCGGAAGAGCTCAAAGCCGCTTTTGATGGGTTGCCTGAAGAACAAAGGCGATCTCTTACCGAGGCCCACAAGCGCGTGCGCCTCTACCACGAAGCCCAAAAGAAGGCCTGTGGTGAGAGTTGGCAGTATTTTGACGAAGACGGCTCACTCCTTGGCCAAAAGGTAACGCCTTTGGACCGCGTGGGCATTTATGTCCCAGGCGGCAAAGCCGCCTATCCATCGAGTGTGCTCATGAACGCCGTGCCTGCACATGTGGCAGGGGTTGAAGAAATTATTATGGTGGTCCCCACACCGGGTGGCGAGAGAAATGCGTTGGTTCTTGCTGCTGCTCACTTGGCCGGTGTCACGCACGTGTTCACCTTGGGCGGTGCTCAAGCGATTGCCGCCTTGGCCTATGGCACGCAAACGGTCCCCAAAGTGGACAAGATCACGGGACCTGGCAACGCTTATGTCGCCAGTGCGAAGCGACGCGTCTTTGGTCAAGTGGGCATTGACATGATCGCAGGACCTTCGGAGATCATGGTTTTGGCAGACGCTTCAACGCCTGCTGACTGGGTTGCCATGGATTTGTTCTCTCAAGCCGAGCACGATGAGTTGGCGCAAAGCATTTTGCTCTGTCCAGATCCAGAGTATTTGGAGCGTGTTCAGGCCTCGATGGAGCGACTCATCAAAGACATGCCCAGGCGCGCCATCATTGAGAAGTCCATCAACAACCGCGGCGCTTTCATCCTCACCCAAAGCATGGAGGAGGCGTGTGAGATCTCCAATCGAATTGCGCCCGAGCATTTGGAGGTCTGCTCCAGAGACCCCCACCGCTGGGAACACCATTTGAAACACGCGGGAGCGATCTTTTTGGGCGCCTACACGAGCGAGTCTTTGGGTGACTATTGCGCGGGCCCCAATCACGTGCTGCCCACATCGGGCACGGCGCGTTTTAGCTCACCCTTGGGCGTCTATGACTTTCAAAAGCGAAGCAGTTTGATCCAAGTCAGTCCCAAAGGGGCCGAGCACTTGGGTCACATCGCCAGCGTTTTGGCGCACGGTGAGGGGCTCACTGCTCACGCAAGAGCGGCCGAGATGCGACTGCAATCGAACGAGGCCGATTTGGGGGCAGAGGACTTGGTTCTTTTGAATGCTTTGAAAGCGCAAAGAATCACCAAGTGAAATTGAGTGGATTCAAAGATTGATCTCTTTTTGCCACAAGTCCCTTGAGTTCAGGGTGGACTCGTGCTTTCCCATTCAACTCGAAGTTTGTGCCTTTTATAATTGAGTTTTAAAGACGAATTTTTCATGTCCAAGCCTGATCTATCTCACCTTCGCGCAGATGTGCGAGCCATACAGGCTTATCATGTGCAAGCGACCCGTCCTGGGCTCATCAAATTGGACGCGATGGAGAACCCCTTCGTGCTCTCCAAAGCGTTGCAGGCTGAGCTGGGTCAACGGCTTCAATCGGTGGAGATCAACCGCTACCCGGGACCTCGCACCGAGGAGCTGCAAAAGGCTTTGGCCGACTTCATCGATTTGCCCCAAGGTCATGCTTTGATGCTAGGAAACGGATCGGATGAGTTGATTGGTCTTCTGACCTTGGCCATGGCACGCCCAGGAGCCAAAGTTTTGGCGCCAGAGCCTGCCTTTGTGATGTACAAAAACTTTGCCCTCCAAATGGGTCTTGAGTTTGTGGGCGTCTCCCTCAAAGCCGATTTTTCGCTTGACATGGCGGCCATGCAAGCGGCCATTGACGCCCACCAACCCAGCGTCGTCTATTTGGCCTATCCCAACAACCCAAGCGCCAACGCTTGGAGTGAGACAGATATAGGAACCATCATTGATTGGGTCAGTGCTTACAAAGGTGTGGTGGTGATGGATGAGGCCTATCAGCCTTTTGCGGCCGCCACGTGGCTCACCCACATGCGCGAGCATCCTGAACAAAATGCGCAAGTGATATTGATGCGAACCCTCTCCAAATTCGGATTGGCGGGCGTGCGCATTGGCTACTTGGTGGCCCAAAGCGCTTGGGTCGAAGAGCTCAACAAATTGCGTCCTCCCTACAACGTGAGCGTCTTGAATGCCGAGTGCGCGCTCTTTGCGCTAGAACACCAAGAGGTGTACCAAGCCCAAGCGCAAACCATCATAGAGGAGCGTGAAAAGCTCTTTGCGCAACTGAGCGCCATTGAAGGCTTGACCCCTTACCCCAGTTCTGCCAACATGATGCTCGTGCGAGTGTGCAAGGCAGACACGAGTGCCGATCAACGCCATGCCCTCACAGAGGCTTGGTTCAAAGCACTTTTGGAGCACGGCATCTTGATCAAAAACGTCTCTAAAATGCACCCATTGCTCTCAGGTTGTTTGAGGCTCACCGTTGGTGCTCCCGCAGAGAACCAAGCCATGGTTCAAGCCTTCCAACAAATTGCCCCAACGATGTGAACCTATTGGGTTCGCCTTCTGTCAGAATTTCACCAATTGGCCCAATCATTTATGTCAAACCCACTGATCCCTGTGACCCCCTCTGGCGCTCCAAGTGGAGCGCGAAGTGCAAGCGTTGTGCGTCAAACCAATGAGACCGCCATCGAGGTGAGTGTCAATTTGGATGGCACAGGTCAAGCGAATTTGTCCACCGGCATTGGATTTTTTGATCACATGCTCGATCAAATTGCACGTCACGGTTTGATCGACTTGAGCATCCAAGCCAAGGGTGATTTGCACATCGATGGACACCACACGGTGGAGGATGTCGGGATCACCTTGGGTCAAGCGGTGGCCAAAGCTGTCGGAGACAAGCGAGGCATTCGCCGCTACGGTCACGCCTATGTTCCCCTTGATGAGGCCCTCTCGCGCGTGGTGGTGGACTTCTCCGGTCGCCCCGGTCTCATCATGCACGTGCCCTTCAAGAGCGGCATGATTGGCGCCTTTGACTCACAACTGGCCTATGAATTTTTCCAGGGCTTTGTGAACCACGCCTATTGCACTTTGCACATCGACAACTTAAGGGGTGAGAACGCTCACCACCAAGCCGAGACTGTCTTCAAGGCCTTTGGTCGCGCTCTGCGCCAAGCCTTGGAGATGGATCCAAGGGGTGCAGGGCTCATGCCTTCGACCAAAGGCTCGCTTTGAGCGCTTGGGTTGAAGCACACTTCTTTGTCTGATATTCATAACATTTAAAAAAGCTCTCAATGTCCAAGGTGGTGGTGATCGATTACGGCATGGGCAACTTGCGCTCGGTTTGGCAAGCGCTCAAACACGTGGCCGATCCGCTGGGAGTGGCCGTTGAAATCACCCACGACCCAGAGGTGGTGATGGCTGCCGATCGAGTGGTCTTGCCAGGACAAGGTGCGATGCCCGACTGCATGAGAGAGCTCAAGGAGTCGGGTCTTTTGCAAGCTGTGCTCCATGCTGCGCAGCACAAACCCCTCTTTGGCGTCTGTGTGGGCATGCAAATGCTGTTGGACCAAAGCCATGAGGGGCCAGTTGGAAGCCCAACACCAACCTTGGGGCTCATGGGTGGGGAGGTCAAGCGCTTTGATTTGGACGGGAAAAAACAAGCCGATGGTCACCCCTTTAAAGTTCCTCAAATGGGTTGGAACCAAGTGAGACAAACCCAGCCCCATGCATTGTGGGCGGGCATTGAGGACGAGAGCCACTTCTATTTCGTGCACAGTTATTACGCCCAACCGTCCGATGCACGCCACACTGTAGGGCAAACAGAGTACGGCGCTTGGTTTTCTTCGGCCATAGCGCGCGATAATATTTTCGCAACCCAGTTCCACCCCGAGAAAAGTGCCGACAATGGACTGGCCCTGTATCGAAACTTCTTGACTTGGAAGCCTTGAGGTTTGCCCTTCAAATCCGTTTGATTTCTGCCGATTACCCTTTTAACTTGAGCTCTGACTCTTTTCTCTCTTACCTCACAAGCTTGGCCTCATCACCATGTTACTCATCCCTGCGATTGATTTAAAAGACGGTCACTGTGTTCGCTTAAAGCAAGGCGACATGGACCAATCCACCACCTTTGGCGAAGACCCAGCCCAAATGGCCCTGAACTGGGTGGAAAAAGGAGCCAGGAGACTGCATTTGGTGGACTTGAATGGGGCCTTTGCCGGGAAACCCCAAAACTACAGCGCCATTCGCTCAATTTTGGCGGCCGTAGGAGATGACATCCCAGTCCAATTGGGTGGCGGCATTCGAGACCTCGACACGATTGAGAAATACATTGATGGCGGCATTCGCTACATCATCGTTGGCACAGCAGCGGTCAAGAACCCTGGGTTCTTGAAGGACGCTTGCTCGGCCTTTGGGGGTCACATCATCGTGGGCCTGGACGCCAAGGACGGCAAAGTCGCAACAGACGGCTGGAGCAAGCTCACAGGCCATGAGGTCATCGATTTGGCCAAGAAGTTTGAGGACTACGGTGTCGAGTCCATCATCTACACCGACATCGGACGAGACGGCATGCTCTCAGGGATCAATGTCGAGGCAACGGTCAAGCTTGCACAAGCCTTGAGCATTCCCGTCATTGCCTCTGGAGGCCTCTCAGGCTTGAAGGACATTGAGGAGCTCTGTGCCCAAGAGGACGAGGGCATTGAAGGCGTCATTTGTGGTCGTGCCATTTATTCGGGCGACTTGGATTTTGCAGCCGCACAAACACTC
>CAIPII010000039.1 GCA_903865035.1 uncultured Burkholderiales bacterium
AAATTAGGGTCAGATCTAAATCTTAAAATTAACTGCTGAACGAGCGCAAAAATTCAATTGTGAATACCTTTGAATTAAATTCAATGGTAAACCCTTAGGATTCAAGTGGTTTGCGAGGTCTACCCCGCTTAGCTGGACTCAATCTGCGCTCGGTCTGGTTTTGTAAATTTGCCACAAATTCGGCACCCCCAAGCGGCCAGCCCGAATGCAATGCACCCTTCATGAGCAAAAGGTCTGAGGGGCTCAGACCCTGATGCACCATTTCAGTGTATGCGGCTTCCCTTGCAAAGGGCGTGTTCCCCAGTCGCCAGACCTCGGGGTGAGGGGTGATCAAGGCGTCCAAATGAACGCCCGCGTAATGTTTTTCGCTGCTCAAGAAAAGCGCCTGACCCCCGAGATGAGGCTCACCGCTTCTCTCGGGTGAACCCATCCAAGTCATGAGGGGCAGCATCCAGCGAGAGGCGTCCACCAACACCGAGCGATAACGCCCTGACCACAAAGTGCCCGCCCTATGGTGTCTTCGGTTGAAACGCTGCACATATTGTCGACCCACAGACTGCATGAGCGCACCGACCCCATGCTCGTCGCTTGGGGTCACCAAGGCTGTCATTTTGTTTGGATCAAAAAGATAAGCGTGCACACCCACCTTGTGAGACTCACTTTGTGCACACCAAATCGACCACAAATCTTGCAGGTCTTCATGGTCTTTGACCATCACCAGTGGCGCACTCACACTCACCTGCACCCAGTGAACGTGCTTGGCCAAAGAAAAGCGTTGAAGTCGAGCCACGGATCGGGTCCTCAAACACCAAGCAAGTGAGTGCAAGACCAAGCGTCAATTCTCACGCTAAACCCATCAACTTTCTTGCAACCCATGCTCTGGCTCCATCTCATCGGACTCAGGTGATCCTGTTGATTCACTCCAATCCAGGGCCGGAAAACGCTTAGGACCCAATGCGCTGAGCCCAAACTCGCCCATCAACTGCTTCAAGCGCCTTGCAGCAGTCCTGGACTTTTGTGAGGTCAATTTGGCCACGATCAATTCGTTTTTAAGGCTGTGCTCCCAACCCACCAATTCTGTGACACTCACCTGATACCCTTGGGACTGCAGGTACAAGCAGCGCATGACGTTGGTGAGTTGAGAGCCAAGCTCTCTCGTGTGCAAAGGGTGTCTCCACAACTCGGCCAATGGACTTTGAGACAAAGAAAGCGCTTTGGTTTGTCTGAGCGCCGAGGCAAACTCCGCCTGACAGCACGGCACGATGAAGACCAAGCGAGCTCGTTTGGCCAAGGCAAATTCAATCGCGTCATCACTCGCTGTGTCACACGCATGCAGAGCAGTCACCACGTCGACTTGTGCGGGCAAGAGCGCCGTGTCCTTTGCATCTTGCGTGTCGATGTGCAAGAAATGCATGCCCTTGAAACCCCACTCTTGGGCGGTTTGGCGAGACCGCTCAACGAGCTCGGCTCGCATCTCTAGTCCATAGACCTCCAGCGCCAAGTCGTCTTGGGCGTGGCTTTCCTTTTGAAAGCGGTCGTACAAAATGAATCCCAAATAGGATTTTCCGGCTCCATGGTCCACCACACTGAGCGCTTTCTCGCCACCCAACTCCTCGTGCAATTTCAGCATGGGCGCAGACATCAACTGCACCAAGTGATTGACTTGTTTCAATTTGCGCTTGGCGTCTTGGTTGAGCCTGCCCTCTCGGGTCAAGATGTGCAGCGCTTTGAGCAAGCCCTCAGACTGCCCTTCTATCAAGGCGAGCTCCTCTCTCAGCACTTGCTCTTTGGCCAAAGCTTTTGAGCTTTTGGGATGGGGTCCGCGTTGATTTGCGGATGGGTTCTTGGACGAATTCAAAGCAATGAGCCTGGTCTAAATGTAGAGGTTTCAACAGAGTCTAATTGAAAAAAACAATTCGCCCAAACGCTCAGATTTCACGCTCAAGCCTTTTACAATGGCCCGAATTCAATTCACAACCGCACCATGTCATTTTTGACGCTAGACGTTGGCAACACTCGACTCAAGTGGGCTCTGTACGAAAAGCCCACACCAGGCGCGCGCGTTTTGCACCAAGGTGCAGTTTTTTTAGAAAGCATCGATCGACTCTCCGAGGACGATTGGAGCACCTTGCCCAACCCCACCAAAGCGCTGGGTGTGGTGGTGGCGGGTGAGGCCATTCGCCGCCGCGTGGAAGAGCAAATGGAGAGATGGGACGTGACCCCAAGCTGGGTCGTGCCAAGCCTCAAAGAATGTGGCATCACCAACGGCTACGACCACCCCACACGCTTGGGCGCCGATCGCTGGGTGGCCATGATTGGGGCAAGATCTCACATGCTCAAACACTTGGGCCGTGAAAGCCTCCAACCCAAACCCATGGTGGTTGTGATGGTGGGCACAGCTGTCACAGTTGATGCCATCGACACCCATGGACACTTCCTGGGAGGCTTGATCCTGCCTGGACACGGCATCATGCTCAGAGCCCTGGAGTCGGGCACCGCAGGACTTAGGGTCCCAACGGGTGAAGTGTCCGCCTTTCCCACCAACACGAGCGACGCCTTGACGAGTGGCGGCACCTTTGCCATCGCTGGAGCCGTTGAGCGCATGGTCCAACACGTGAGAGAGCGCACCCAAACCGATCCCGTTTGCATCATGACGGGTGGTGCGGGCTGGAAAATGGCGCCCTCCATGACCACACCCATTGAGCTCGTGGAGTCCTTGATCTTTGAAGGTCTGCTGGAAATCGCTCAGCAAAGGGAACTGGATCTCTCCAAGTCTTGATTCAAACGATCAAGACATCCATCGCTTGGCCAATTCGGCAAAACCATTCTGTCCCAAAGCTCTCACTTTTGCTTGGTTGCGCTCAACGATCGAGTCCACGTCCAAACCCTTTTCAAAGGCCAGATCCAGGGAGCTCTCTCGCAACAAATGAAGGGTCGGGTATGGCGCTTTGTTGGTGTTGTTGCTCGCGTCCTCTGGTGCAACGCCTCTGAAGCAATACTTCGGATGAAAATGCGCAATCTGAAACTCACCCACAAAGCCTCGTCTCTTGAGCGTTTGGTTGGCTGTGTTCAAGAACAAATTGAAAAG
>CAIPII010000040.1 GCA_903865035.1 uncultured Burkholderiales bacterium
AATGATTTTGTAAACGTTGGCTTGCAAACAATTCACCTCTCTCAAATGAACTGGAGTTTTCAATGATTAATCGTCGTAGACTGACCGCTTTGGCAACTGCCTCAGCATTGGCCTTGAGCGCTTTTGGATGGAACACCGCTAGCGCTGCGGAAGATACTATTAAAGTGGGTGTTCTTCACTCTCTGTCTGGCACCATGGCTATTTCTGAGTCTGTGCTCAAAGATACCATTTTGATGGCGATTGATGAAATCAATGCCAAGGGTGGCGTTTTGGGCAAGAAGTTGGAGCCTGTGGTGGTTGATCCAGCGTCCAATTGGCCTTTGTTTGCTGAGAAGACCAAGCAATTGTTGACGCAAGACAAAGTGGCCGTTATTTTTGGTTGCTGGACTTCTGTGAGCCGCAAATCTGTATTGCCAGTTGTTGAAGAGCTCAATGGTTTGCTTTTTTACCCCGTCCAATACGAGGGTGAAGAGTTGTCTAAGAATGTGTTCTATACAGGTGCTGCACCCAATCAGCAAGCGATTCCTGCTGTTGACTATTTGATGAGCAAAGATGGTGGAGCTGCCAAGCGTTGGGTTTTGTTGGGCACTGATTACGTATACCCCAGAACAACCAACAAAATTTTGCGTGCTTACTTGCACAGCAAAGGTGTGAAAGACTCAGACATTGATGAGAAGTACACACCATTTGGTCACTCTGATTATCAGACCATTGTTGCTGACATCAAGAAATTCGCAGCCGGTGGAAAAACTGCTGTAGTGTCCACCATCAATGGTGACTCAAACGTGCCTTTCTACAAGGAATTGGGCAACGCTGGTTTGAAAGCCAAAGACGTTCCAGTGGTTGCTTTCTCTGTGGGTGAGGAAGAATTGCGCGGTGTTGATGCCAAGCCATTGGTTGGCCATTTGGCTGCATGGAACTATTTCATGAGCTTGAAGAATCCAACCAACACCGAGTTCATCAAGAAGTGGTCTGATTATGCAAAATTGCACAACATTCCTGGTCACAAAGACAAGCCCTTGACCAACGACCCAATGGAAGCTTCTTACATTGGTATCAACATGTGGAAACAAGCGGTTGAAAAAGCCAAATCTACAGATGTTGACAAAGTCATTGCTGCAATGGCAGGCCAAACGTTCAAAGCACCTAGTGGCATCACATCCATGATGGATGCGAAGAACCACCACTTGCACAAGTCGGTCTTCATTGGTGAAGTCAAGGCTGACGGCCAATTCAACGTGGTGTGGCAAACACCTGGTCCTGTGAAGGCCAAGCCATGGAGCCCATTCATCGAAGGCAATGACAAAAAGCCCGATGAGCCTGTGACCAAGTAAACTATTCGGTATCTAAATGGTCAGAGTAAGGGCGCTCCGAGCGCCCTTATTTTTGCCAAAGCAGACTACTTTTTTGCAAAAAAAAGAGTCTTTTTTGGTAAACATAAAATAAAAACAGTGCATCAAACATACATTCAACGGCAACTCTTCATGAAGTCAATCCTCTATTTTTCTTTCATTTTGTTTGGATTATTGTTTCATGGCGCGGTTCACGCTTTGAGCGCTGATGAAGCGGTGGGTTTGGCTTCAGGCGCGACTGAGGACCGATTGAAGGTGTTGGCCAAGGTGATGGAAGGTGCAGATGACAAAGCGGCATCGTTCATCAAAGCACTGTCCGATGACAATGTGAAAATTTTAGATCGTCAAGTTTTCATGGTTCTCAATGGCAAGTCCTTTGACCCCGTGACTGGGCAAGAGATTGCATTACCTGAGAACGCTGAGGACGTGGTGAGCAACAACCGAATGAGGGGCGAAATCGATGCGGCTCTATCCGCATTGAGCCTCTTTAGCAACGAAGATTCGGTGAGGCTCAAATCAATCAAAGAAATGATCAAAGATCCTGATCCTTCACGCTTGGGCTTGATTCAAAAGGCTTTGGCCAGCGAGAAAAACGAAAAGATAAAGTCTCAAATCGAGTTTGCAATAGCAGCCATCGAAATCAATGATGAGGATTTGAACACGCGCGCAAAAGCCATCAAATTGCTGAGTGGCAACGCAACCCCTGAGACCGTGAGATTGTTGAATGATCGACTACAGGCTGAGAGCGATGAAAATATCAAAACTCAAATCAAGGATGCGCTCAAACAAATTCAAGGTAAGTTGGCTTGGGGCGAGAAGCTCGGTACGCTTTTCACGGGTTTGAGTTTGGGCTCTATTTTGTTGTTGGTGGCCCTGGGGTTGGCCATCACATATGGATTGATGGGCGTGATCAACATGGCTCACGGAGAGTTGATGATGCTTGGGGCGTATGCAACATACGTGGTGCAAGCATTTTTTCAACATCACTTTCCTCAATGGTTTGATGCTTACTTGCCCGTGGCCGTTTTCTTTTCTTTTTTAACTTCTGCCGCCGTGGGTGCAATTTTAGAGAGGGTCATTTTGAAGCACCTCTATGGAAGGCCATTGGAGACTTTGCTGGCAACTTGGGGCATCAGTTTGATGCTCATGCAAGGGGTGAGATCAATCTTTGGAGCGCAAAACGTCACGGTTGAAAATCCTGTTTGGATGAGCGGTGGCATTGAGGTTTTGTCCAATTTGACACTCCCTTGGAACCGCATCGTGATCATCTTCTTTGCTGCCTTTGTGTTGATTGCCATGTCTTTGCTGATTGGTAAAACAAGATTGGGTTTGTTCGTTCGTGGGGTCACTCAAAATCGTCCAATGGCGTCTAGTTTGGGTGTGAATACAAACCGCGTAGACACTTATGCCTTTGCGCTGGGTTCCGGCATTGCTGGAATGGCTGGCTGTGCTTTGAGTCAAATTGGAAACGTAGGACCGGATTTGGGTCAGAGTTACATTGTGGACTCTTTCATGGTCGTGGTTCTGGGTGGAGTTGGGCAACTGTTGGGCAGCGTTTACGCAGCCGTTGGCCTTGGCGTTCTCAACAAATTGCTGGAAGGTGTTGCGGGGGCAGTGTTGGCAAAAATCACTGTTTTGGTGTTCATTGTGATCTTTATTCAAAAAAGACCACAAGGTTTGTTTGCCATGAAAGGCCGAAGCGCCGAGTCATGATGAAAGATTCACCACTCAACCTTTTGCGAATTTGCACCTCATTGACTCAGTAAAGAAACCCATCATGAATTCATTGATCAACCATCAACCTAAACCCATGTTGAGTGCCAACGGCTGGCGCGTGTTTACGATTTGTCTGCTGGTCTTTTGTGTCGGGGCTCCCATCATGAACTTGGTGATACCCAGCACCAGTTTTTTTCACATGAGCGATTTTGCTGTGGCACTGATTGGGAAGATCATGTGTTACGCCATCTGTGCTTTGGCCATGGACTTGATATGGGGATACACCGGTATTTTGTCTTTGGGTCATGGGCTCTTTTTCGCGCTGGGTGGATACATCATGGGGATGTATTTGATGCGTCAAATCGGTACCGATGGCAATTACAAATCTGAACTACCAGACTTCATGGTGTTTTTGGATTGGAAGAAGTTTCCTTGGCATTGGGCATTGAGCGATAACTTTGTGGCCACTTTGATTTTGATCATCGTGGTTCCAGCTTTATTGGCTTGGATCTTTGGTTACTTTGCTTTTCGCTCAAGGATCAAAGGTGTGTATTTCTCCATCATCACACAAGCCATGACCTATGCAGCGATGCTATTGTTCTTCAGAAATGAGACGGGTTTTGGTGGAAACAATGGATTTACGGACTTCAAAAGAATTTTGAACATTCCCATTGCCACGCCTGAGATGCGCATGATCTTGTTTGTGATCACAGCTTTGGTTTTGTTTGGGTTTTATTTGCTTGCCAAATGGATCATCAACTCCAAGTTGGGTCGAGTGTTGATGGCCATCAGAGACGCCGAGAGTCGTGTCATGTTCTCAGGCTACTCTCCCATGCCTTATAAGCTTGCGATTTGGACTTTGTCTGCGCTCATGTGTGCTGTGGCGGGGGCTCTGTATGTCCCACAGGTTGGAATCATCAACCCCAGTGAAATGAGTCCTGCACAATCGATTGAGATTGCAATTTGGACTGCGGTGGGTGGAAGAGGAACTTTGATTGGTCCAATTGTCGGAGCTTTTTTGGTCAACCTGGCCAAGAGTTGGCTCACCGTATCAGCGCCTGAATTTTGGTTGTATTTCTTAGGCGCGTTGTTCATTTTGGTGACCCTTTTCTTGCCTCAAGGTGTGGTTGGGTTTGTCCAAAAACACATTAAAAAGCATGGAGGTCAACAATGACACCTGAACTCATGGAGCAAGGTGCTCAAAGGCTTGTTGCTGTTCAAGAAAAACAAAACCTTCAAAAGAGCACTGAATCAGGGGGGCGCAACGCATCCTACTCAAGGCTTCACAAGAGCCATGAGATCGATACCACCCATGGACGAATTCTTTATTTGGAGGATGTGAATGTGAGCTTTGATGGATTCAAAGCCATCAATCATCTGAGTGTGGACATAGCTCCTGGAGAGTTGCGCTGTGTGATTGGTCCAAACGGTGCAGGCAAAACCACCATGATGGACATCATCACCGGTAAGACACGGCCTGATTCTGGGCAAGTTTTTTTGGGCAGCACCATCGATTTGCTCAAATACAGTGAGCCTGAAATCGCGCAACTGGGGGTGGGTCGCAAGTTTCAAAAGCCGACTGTTTTTGAGCAACTGACTGTGTTTGAGAATTTGGAGCTGGCTCTTAAGACCAATAAAAATGTAAAGTCCTCATTGTTCTTTAAATTGGACTCTGAGAAGTCGGATCGATTGGCCGAAGTGTTGAGCACCATTCAACTCGAATCTGAGGTGTACCGAGATGCTGGGCATTTGAGTCACGGACAAAAGCAGTGGCTTGAAATTGGGATGTTGCTCATGCAAGACCCCAAGCTCTTGCTGCTCGATGAGCCAGTTGCGGGGATGACCGATCAAGAGACGGCCAGAACAGCGGAGCTCTTTTTGACACTCAAAGGCAAGCACTCTTTGATGGTGGTCGAGCACGACATGAGCTTCATTGCGACCATTTCTGAGAAGGTCACAGTGTTGTGTGATGGCAGCGTTTTGGCAGAAGGAACACTGGATCAAGTGCAAAACGATGAGCGTGTGATCGAAGTTTATTTGGGGCGGTAAATGTTTTTAAAAATTGATCAACTCAATCAGTATTACAGTGGCTCACACATTTTGCGCTCCGTGTCTTTGGAGGCCAAGTTGGGCGAGGTGACCGTGCTTTTGGGCAGGAACGGGGTTGGCAAAACCACATTGATCAAATCCCTCATGGGATTGGTGCCCATCAAAAGTGGGGATATCGAGCTCGATGGTGTATCCATCAAGCGCATGGCTCCCTATCAAAGGGCCAAAGCGGGCATTGGCTTTGTGCCTCAGGGCAGGGAGATTTTTGGAAGGTTGAGCGTTCTTGAAAACCTTCAAATGGGCTTGGCCACGCAATCGGCCACCGCCAAGGTGCCAGAGGAGCTCTTTGAGTTGTTTCCCATCTTGCGCGAGATGCAACACCGCAGAGGCGGTGACTTGTCGGGCGGTCAGCAGCAACAATTGGCCATTGCAAGGGCACTCGCCTCCAATCCCAAATTGTTGGTGTTGGATGAGCCCACCGAGGGCATTCAGCCCAGCATCATCAAAGACATTGGTCGCGTCATCAAAATGTTAGCCGGGCGCGGCAACATGGCCATCTTGTTGTGTGAGCAGTACTACGACTTTGCAGAAAGTTTGGCCGATCATTACTTTGTCATGGAGCGAGGTGAGGTCGTTGCCAGTGGCCCAGGCGCTGAGATGGTGAGCAAAGGCATTCGGCAAATGGTCGCCATTTAGAGCCCACTCAGAATAAGGGTGGTGCTCGCTCGTGTAAACTGTTTGGAGATACATCACTGTTTTTTTTCAAGCGTCCATGAACACCATTCAGTCCCCATTGAAGCACTCTTCTGTGCAAAAACCCAAATTCGGTTTGATCATCGTTGGAGATGAAATCTTATCGGGCAAGCGTGCTGACAAGCACATGCCCAAAACGATTGAATTGCTCTCGCAAAGGGGCCTTTCTTTGTCTTACGCGGAATACGTTGGGGATGACCCACAGAGAATTCAATTCGTTCTTGAGCGCGCCTTCCAGAGTGGAGACATCGTGTTCTCTTGTGGTGGCATCGGTGCAACGCCTGATGACCACACCAGGCAATGCGCGGCCAAAGCTTTGGGAGTTCCCTTGGCCTTGCATGCACAGGCTGAAGAGTTGATCCGACAGCGCATCAAGGACCAAGCCCTCGAGGCGGGAAAGCCTTATGAGCCGGATTTGCCTGAACACATCCACCGCTTGAACATGGGGCAGTTCCCCATGGATGCTGAGATCATCCCCAACCCTTACAACAAAATTCCTGGTTTTCAGTGCTCCACAAAAGATCCCCAGGTCCTTGCCCAACATCCTTGGGCTCGGGTTTATTTCTTACCTGGCTTTCCCGTGATGGCTTGGCCCATGATGGAGTGGGTTCTTGATGAGTATTGTCAAGCTTGGTTTGAAAAGTCATCGTTCAGCGAACACTCTGTGATCGTGTACGGCTCCATGGAGGCGTCGCTGACACCCATGATGCTCAAACTTGAGGAGCAGTTCTCTCTCATCAAGGTCTTCAGCCTCCCAAGCGTTGACCACCCTGTTCATGGCCGTCACATCGAGCTCGGCGTCAAAGGACCCCCTGAAGCTGTCGCGCAAGCCTATCCGATGATGCTTCATTACCTGCATGAATTTGGTGCATCTTTGGGCCCTGAATTGGTGCGTTAAAAATCCCTACAAAGTTGACTCTTTTGATTGCACTATAATGGTGCACAATAACAGGGTTCTCGGGGTCTAATTTTACTCAAAACAGGCCTTTATTGTTCTTATTGGCGCGTGGGAAGACCTACAATGGGGCTGTTTTGGTTAGCTTGAGCTGGAAGTCTTCTTTAGGAGATGGCACAAATTCTGCTCATAGCTTCAAGACTTTTTTCTAAACTTACCGTAAATTCAGGAGAAACTGATGGCAAAGACCGTCGCTGATGTGATGAAGCAAATCAAGGATGACGAAGTTAAATTCGTTGATTTTCGCTTCACTGATACCCGTGGAAAAGAACAGCACGTGAGCGTGCCCATTTCTGCTTTTGATGAAGGCAAATTCACCGATGGCCACGCCTTTGATGGATCCTCTATCGCTGGCTGGAAGGGCATTGAGGCCTCAGACATGTTGCTCATGCCTGATGCCAACACAGCCTTCATCGACCCCTTTTTCCAAGAGCCAACATTGGTTCTTTCATGCGACGTGCTCGAGCCAGGTGACGGAAAAGCCTATGACCGCGATCCTCGCTCCATTGCCAAGCGCGCTGAGGCTTACCTCAAAGCCAGCGGCATTGGCGACACAGCTTACTTCGGTCCTGAGCCAGAGTTCTTCATCTTTGACGATGTGAAGTGGGGCAATGAGATGTCTGGAGCTTTCTTCCAGATCGACGAATACGAAGCACCATGGAACTCATCCAAGACCATTGAAGGCGGCAACAAAGGTCACCGTCCCACTGTCAAAGGCGGCTATTTCCCAGTTCCTCCCGTTGATAGCACACAAGACATGAGGGCAGAGATGTCCTCCATCCTTGAAGAGATGGGCATCCCCGTTGAGGTCTTCCACCACGAAGTGGCTGGCGCTGGTCAAAACGAGATCGGTACCAAGTTCTCAACCTTGGTTGAGAGAGCCGATTGGACACAAAAATTGAAATATGTGGTTTGGAACGTGGCTCACGCTTACGGCAAAACAGCCACATTCATGCCCAAGCCCTTGGTTGGCGATAACGGCTCTGGCATGCACGTTCACCAGTCTGTTTGGAAAGATGGCAAAAACCTCTTCGCTGGATCTGGCTATGCGGGTTTGAGCGATACAGCTCTTTACTACATCGGTGGTGTGATCAAGCACGCTCGTGCTTTGAACGCGATCACCAACCCCACCACCAACAGCTACAAGCGTTTGGTGCCTGGATTTGAGGCTCCTGTGAAGTTGGCTTACTCAAGCCGCAATCGCTCAGCTTCGATCCGCATTCCTTTCGTTGCCAGCGACAAAGGCCGACGCATCGAGTCTCGTTTCCCTGATCCCATGGCCAACCCCTACTTGTGCTTTGCTGCACTGTTGATGGCTGGACTTGATGGTATCAAGAACAAGATTCACCCCGGTGAGCCCGCAACCAAAGACTTGTACCACCTCCCACCCGAGGAAGATGCATTGGTCCCAACCGTTTGCCACAGCTTGGATCAAGCTTTGGAGTATTTGGACAAAGACCGTGCTTTCTTGACCCAAGGTGGCGTGTTCACTGACAGCATGATTGATGCATACATTGAACTCAAAATGGGAGAAGTGACCCGCTTTAGACAAGCCACTCACCCCATTGAGTACGATATGTATTACTCACTGTAAAACACCCGACCCTTCTTTTGAGGGATCAATCAAAGGGGGCGGAAAGACCGTCCCCTTTTTTTATGCAAATTTTTTTCCGAGACACATGCCATCCACCATCAAACCAAGTACCCGTGCTCGCGCCCTTGCCAAAACCGAGGGTACGCAGAGCTTGCTTCACTTGCTTGCAACATTGATCCTCTTGGTCAAATCGGATGGACAAATTGAGTTTGTCAATTCCGCAACTGAGGAGCTCTTTGGCTTACCGAGTAAATCCATCGTAGGTACTTCTTTGTTGGAGTATTTCATCGATGCGCAAAGCATCTCCAATGCATTGGCCAGCTCACAAAAAGAACATTTTTCAGCGCTTCGATTCGATGGCATGCTCAAGCGCTCAAGCATCGAGTCCATGCCCGTTCATGTGATCGTGTCTTCCTCCAGCCAAGCCAGCGAAGTTTTGGTCGAGCTCATTCCCTTTGATCAAATGGCCAAACAAGAAAGGGAGGGGCGAATCATCGATCAAGCTCGGGCCAACAAAGAGCTCATTCGAAATTTAGCCCATGAAATCAAGAATCCACTGGGCGGTATTCGAGGTGCAGCGCAATTGTTGCAACTTGAAATTGAATCCAAAGATTTGATCGAGTACACCCAAGTCATCATTCGAGAGGCCGATCGACTCCAAACCTTGGTGGATCGCTTGTTGGCGCCTCATCGCCGCCCCCAAGTGGTCACCAAAGTCAATATCCATGAAGTCTGCGAAAGGGTTCGCTCACTGATCTTGGCAGAGTTTCCCAGAGGACTGAAGGTTCAGCGTGATTACGACACGTCCTTGCCCGACTTCAGTGGCGACGTTGAACAGCTCATCCAAGCCGTGCTCAACATTGCGCACAACGCTGCACAGGCCCTGAGTGAAAAAATCGCAACCTCACAGGCTCAAATCATTTTGCAAACTCGAGTGGCCAGACAAGTTACTTTTAGCAAGCAACGCAACCGATTGGCATTGGAATTGCATGTGATTGACAATGGTCCAGGGATTTCGGAGTCCATCAAAGACAGGCTCTTTTATCCCTTGGTCTCTGGACGTGAGGGGGGGTCAGGATTGGGTTTGAATTTGGCGCAAACATTCATTCAACAGCATCAAGGATTGATTGAGTGTGAGAGCGTGCCAGGCAAAACAGATTTTAAGATTTTGATACCCCTGCAATGAAATTGACACATTGAGCCCAAGCAAGAATTGACAAGGTGAAGAAAAAATGAAACCCATTTGGATCGTAGATGATGATCAATCCATCAGATTTGTGATGGAGAAGGCGTTGCTGCGAGAAGGAATGCCAACCCGCAGTTTCACCAATCCAAAGGAAGTGCTCTTGGCTTTGGATCAAGTGGGGCAAGCCGAAATGCCACAAGTCTTGGTGAGCGACATCCGAATGCCTGGAGGATCGGGACTTGATTTGTTGCAGCAAATCAAGTCCAAGCAACCTCAAATTGCGGTGATCATCATGACCGCGTTTTCTGATTTGGATTCAGCAGTCTCATCCTTTCAAGGCGGAGCGTTTGAGTATTTGCCCAAACCCTTTGACATCGGTAAAGCTGTAGAGCTCATCAGAAGAGCCGTTCAAGAGACACTGCAAGAGGTGGTCACCTCCGTGGGCTCAGAGGAGGCGCCCGAGATGTTGGGGCAAGCGCCAGCCATGCAAGATGTTTTCCGAGCCATTGGACGATTGAGTCAAAGCAATGTCACTGTGATGATCACCGGTGAGTCTGGCTCTGGCAAGGAACTCGTTGCAAGGGCTTTGCACAAACACTCCTTGAGAGCCAATGGTTCCTTTGTGGCGATCAACACAGCTGCGATCCCCAAGGATTTATTGGAGAGTGAACTCTTTGGTCATGAGCGAGGTGCGTTCACAGGTGCTCAAACGATGAGGCGAGGCCGCTTTGAGCAAGCCGAGGGTGGAACTCTTTTCTTGGATGAAATTGGTGATATGCCCTTTGATCTGCAAACGCGATTGCTGCGAGTTTTAAGCGATGGCAATTACTACCGGGTTGGTGGTCACGTGAGCATCAAAGCGAATGTTCGAGTGATTGCCGCCACCCATCAAGATTTAGAGCAACGCGTCAAGGAAGGCTCCTTTAGAGAAGATTTGTTTCACCGGCTCAATGTGATTCGATTGAGGTTGCCGCCACTCAGAGAGAGGCGAGAGGACATCTCTGTGCTCACCCACTACTTTCTAAAGCAAAGTGCCGTCCAACTCGGGGTTGAGCCCAAGCGGATATCAGACTCTGCTTTGCTTGTCTTGCAAAACTTTCAGTTCCCAGGAAATGTGCGGCAATTGGAGAACATTTGCCATTGGCTCAGTGTCATGGCTCCCACGCAATTGGTGGAGGCAAAGGACTTGCCGCCTGAAGTGTTGAAGGATCAACATGCATTTGAGGCCGCTGCCCAACAATCGGTTCAACTTCATTCATTCACAACGACGCCTAGCCCGAGCAACTTCTCCGAAGCATTCCCACAAGGTGATGCATTGAGTCCAAGGGGTGAGTCGACGCATTCTGGTGTGTCGAGTTCTTCAGAGTCCGTGCTCAATGTGTATGGAGAAATCATTTATAAAAATCAGGCTATTGCTCCTCTTTCACCGAGTGGCATGCCGTCTGCGAATGCACTTGAGGCCTTTGATGCAAGTGCTCAAGAGCAAATTGAGCGCGCAGTTTCAAATCCCTTCTCAGCACTCAACTCCGCCACTGTCTCGCAAGTCAGCCCCAACGCCACGGCATCAACTGCAGGCAATTGGGAAAGCATTTTGGAGTCAGAGGCGAGCGCTTTGCTGGCGGCTGGAAGAACCGATGTGTGGGATGTGTTGACCCGTCGCTTTGAGGCCAAGCTCATTCAGACCGCGCTGCTCAACACCCGAGGTCGAAGAATAGAGGCTGCGCAAAAACTGGGCATTGGGCGCAACACCATTACACGAAAAATTCAAGAGTTGGGGTTGGAGAACTAAAGGACAAACACACATGTGTCCTTGATTTTTTAGTCGCTTTGAATTTCGACCCAGACTGGCGCGTGATCGCTTGGGCGCTCTAGCTTGCGAGGTGTTGTGTCCACCTCGCAGTTCAACAGTTTGGAGCTGAGCGTTTGGGAGACCAAAATGTGATCAATTCGCAGTCCGTGGTTTCTGCGAAATCCACCCCCTCTGTAGTCCCACCAAGAGAATGTTTTTTGATCGGGATGAAGTGTTCTAAACGCATCCACGAGTCCCAAGTTCAGCAGGGCTTCAAAGTGAGCACGCTCCTCTTTCGTGCAATGGATGGTGTCAGCCAGTCCGACAGGATCCCACACGTCCAAGTCAATGTGAGTGATGTTGTAGTCACCCATCAAGACAAGAGGGGCCTTGTCCTCACAAAGTTGAGCCAGCCAGCCTTGCAATGC
The DNA here is from genome assembly GCA_903865035.1 of uncultured Burkholderiales bacterium. GTDB lineage: Bacteria > Pseudomonadota > Gammaproteobacteria > Burkholderiales > Burkholderiaceae_C > Limnohabitans. The sequence goes on from CAIPII010000040.1 coordinate 11,823, forward strand.
GTCAAGCCATCGCATCTTGTAGGCGAATTTATCGCTCCCAGGTTCTTGCCCATTGGGGAAGTATCCGCCAACTACACGCACCCCCAGCACCTCTGCGCTGATGATGCGTGCCATTTCGTCCTCAAAGCCGGGGATGTTTTTGACAACACCCTCAATTGGGTGTCGTGACAAGAGTGCAACGCCGTTGTAGGTCTTTTGCCCCAGAAAAACGCTATCGTAGCCGATGTCTTTGAACGCTTGAGTTGGGAATTGATCGTCGCTCAGTTTCAACTCTTGTAGCACCAAGACATCCATGTCTTTGCCCGCACTGGGTCCGCCCTCCTTTGGGGCCAACCACTCCAGCACATGCTCCAAGCGCACGCGCAAGGAGTTCACATTCCAGGTGGCGAGTTTCATGCGCTTTTGAATGACAACGGCTGCATCTGCTGGGGGTTTTGGGCTCAGATGTGAAGAGCAGCCAGCACACCCAATGCAACGCCCAAACTGGCCATGGCCATCATGGCCTTTTGAAGCCATGATTTGCGCGTGAGCAGAGCAATCGCAGCCAGCGCAATTGAGATTTGCAAAGCCGTGGTGGCTTGTGCCCAGCGGTGGTGCTGATGCATTTGTTCGTCAGACTTCTCGTCCCACTCCAAGCTTTCTTTTTCTAATTTTTCAGCACCCGCTTTGATCTCTTCTTTTTCTTTTTTGTAGCGAGCAATCTCACCTTGGTAGAACTCAGCCTTGGCTGCGGGCGAGATGTTGAGTGCCAATTCGCTCAAATTTTGTTTGCTGCTCTTGGCTTGGTAATAATTCCATTGGTTGGAGGCTTCTGTCTTTTTAATGGCCGCGTTGTTTTTGAACAGTCCCGCATCGGCTTGAGTGGCACCGCCCATGTAGCCAAAAATCGCACCGACGGTTGCGATGATGGCCGTGAACATGGCGATCTGATTGGTCATCTTCGAGCCGTGACCCTCGCCAGCGTGTTCGAGCTCATCTTCATGAGCACCTTTGACTTCAAATCCTTCTTCAGACATGTTCAATCCTTTGTGAAATTTTTTGATAAGAGACGAAACTGTAACCCAAACCTTTGGCAGATTGATGACGATTGCGTGTTACTTCTTGCCATGTGGCATCGATGGTTGGCGCATAGGCATCTCCATCAACGGTGAGCTCGATTTCTGTGACCTCAATTCTAGAGGCCAAAGGCATGAAAAGATCATAGACCTGAGCGCCACCAATCACCCAAAGTGTGGGCAAGGCAGCAGTGTTTGGGCTCCGGGCGGCTTGCAGTTGCGCTTGCTCAATGGCTTGTGCTGGTGTGTTGACTGTAAGCGCGCCATCCAAATGAAGTGCAGTGTTGGAGCTCAGCACCAAGTTCAGACGCCCCGGTAGGGGCCTGAATGCGGCGGGCAGCGACTCCCAAGTTTTTCGGCCCATGAGAACCGTTTGACCGCTTGTGAGGGCTTTGAAATGAGCCAAATCCTCTGGCAAATGCCAAGGGAGTTTGTTCTCATGGCCAATCACCTTGTTGGTGCTTTGGGCAAAGATGAGGTTGATCTGCACCGCTTAGACCGCCACGGGTGCTTTGATGGCTTCGTGACACTGATAATCGAGGACCTCGAAGTCTTCATACTGGTAGTCAAAGATGGAAGCGGGTTTTCTTTTGATGTTCAAAACAGGATAAGCATAAGCCGCTCTAGAGAGCTGGAGCTCAACTTGTTCGAAGTGATTTTTGTAAATGTGGCAATCGCCCCCCGTCCAGATGAAATCTCCCACTTCCAAGTCACATTGTTGTGCCACCATGTGGGTGAGGAGCGCATAGCTTGCGATGTTAAATGGCACGCCCAAAAAGATATCTGCGCTTCTTTGGTAGAGCTGGCAGCTCAATTTGCCCTTGCCACCAGGGGTGCTGCTGGGCGCCACATAGAATTGGAAAAAAGCGTGACAAGGCATGAGCGCCATTTTTGATAAATCGGCGACATTCCATGCGCTCACAATGATGCGTCTGGAGTCTGGGTTGGTCTTTAGGGTGTGAATGACCTGGGCAATTTGGTCAATGTGCTCACCCTCTGGGGTGGGCCAACTGCGCCACTGCACACCGTACACTGGACCGAGATCACCGTCGGGTTTGGCCCATTCGTCCCAAATGGTGACGCCTCTGTCTTTGAGCCAATTGTTGTTGGACGAGCCTGTTAGGAACCACAAGAGCTCTTGAATGATGGAGCGCAAGTGAACTTTTTTCGTGGTCACCAAAGGAAAGCCTTCATTGAGGTCAAAGCGCATTTGCGCTCCAAACACACTGAGGGTGCCAGTGCCTGTGCGATCCTCTTTGGACACCCCTTGGGTGTAGACCTGGCGCATGAAATCTTCGTATTGGGTTCGAATGGGGCGTGAGCTTTGCATGAAAAGGTATTCAAATGAAGAATGAAACAATCAAAATTTCCGACCAAGTGTTTTGTCTTGGCCACTTGCAAGTGTATCGCGTGGCAGGCGCAATTCGCTTGCGGCACTCCTTTCAAGAGGGATTGACTTCGATCACTCGGTTGGGGTTCATGAGATTTTTGGGATCCAAAGAGGTTTTGATGGATCTCATCAAGGACAAGGCCACAGGATCTTTGTAATGGGGAAGCGTTTTGAGCTTTAGGCTGCCGATGCCATGTTCGGCCGAGATCGAGCCTCCCAGTGCCTTGACATGCTTGTAGACCAACTCATTGACTTTTTCCTCATACTCTGCCAAAAAGATTTTATGATCCATGTCCCGTGGCGCTTGCACGTTGTAGTGCAAATTACCGTCTCCTAAATGACCGAAATTGACCAATCTGACGCCTTCGATGAGCTCACCCAGAGCGCGATCGGTTTGCTCCACAAAGGATTTGATTTGTGACACAGGCAGCGAGATGTCGTGCTTGATGTTCAAGCCTTCCTGAGCTTGAGCCAAGGTGATGCTCTCTCGGATGTGCCACAACTGTTTGGATTCGGCCAGTGATTTGGCGATGATGGCGTCTTGGACAGCGCCTTGCTCAAGGGCTGCGCTGAGCAAGTTCTCCAAAAGGCTTGCCGCGTGGTCTGAGTCCTGTGGGTCCGACAATTCCAGCAGCACGCACCAAGGAGATCCTTCAAAGGGAGGCGCCAGTTGTGGAAAGTGAGTCCTCACCAGCTCCAAGGAGAACTGGTTCATGACCTCAAAGCCAGTCAGTCCAGCGCTCAAGTGTTCGTGGGCCAATTTCAAAAGGCGTATGCACCCCTCCAAGTCCTGTGCGCTTGCCAATGCGGTAAGGGTGCTTTGGGGGGCAGGAAACAACTTCAGGGTTGCAGCCGTGATGATGCCCAAAGTGCCCTCGCTGCCGATGAAGAGATCCTTTAAATCGTAGCCAGTGTTGTCCTTTCGAAGTGCCGAGAGACCCGACCAGATTTCGCCCTGTGCCGTCACCACTTCAAGTCCCAAGCACAACTCTCTTGCATTGCCAAAGCGAAGCACTTGCGTGCCGCCGGCGTTGGTCGACAAATTGCCACCAATGGTGCAACTGCCCTCTGAGCCCAGGCTCAAAGGAAAGAGCAAGCCATGGGACTGTGCCGCTTCTTGCAAGGTTTGGAGCACACAACCGGCCTCTACCGTCAAGCTCAGATTGGAGGCATCCAAGTGTCGAATTTTTTTCATGCGCTTTAACGACAGCACCACTTGAGTCCCACTCTCATCGGGTATTGAGCCCACGACCAAGCCAGTGTTGCCACCTTGGGGGACGATGGAGACGCCATGCGCGAGACAAGACTTTACGACCAAGGACACTTCTTGAGTGGTTTGTGGGCTCACCACATAGAGTGCTTTGCCTTGCTGTCTTTTGCGCCAATCGAGCTCAAAGGCGCTTTTGTCGCCCTCGCTCAAAACGTAGGCCGAGCCGACATGGGATTGGAGTTCTTCAAGGAGTGTCATATGAGAGTGAAGAGGGGGCAAGCTGCGTTGAAATGTTTTGGATTGAGAGGCTCAATTTGTAACTGATGTGGGCTCGGCTGAAGGCTCCACTGCAGTGCGTGCCGCTTTGAAGCGATATTTCACATGCAAGGCGCAGCTCATGAATAAAACCAAACACAACAAGATCTCCAGCCCTGCCATTTGACAAGCTGGGGCGGGATCGGAGTATGCGCGCACCACGCCCTCGATGAAATAGAGCCAAACGATCAAGCTCACCCAGCGAAAGGTGTACAAACGCCGCTTTAAAAAGCCAGCGACGGGTAAAGCCAAAGGGAGCGCTTTGAGGGCAAGCCATGAGCCACCTGGTTTGATGGGGGCCCAAGCAAGCTCCCAGCCCACACACAAAACGATGAGTGCCAGCAAAGCCAACAAAGCCACGCGCTGAGTGGCCAACACGCCAGTGCTGGCGATGTGTGGTTCTGGCTCGAGTTGAGCAGAGGTAACTGTTGCAATGGGTTCAATGGAGGTCATGTCTTGCTTTGTGTCACGCCAAAAGCATTGAGCTTGGGGCGAGAAGGGTGTGTTTTGAAGAACCTGCATTTTTACACCTTCAAGCCTCAAAAGCCGAATTTCCTCATAAAAAATGGCATCATGGTGTCCGCATGCAAAGAACACCCTCACCTTCACCTTCAATTCAGCTCAAACAGGCCATCCTTTGGCTCAAAACCTTGCCCTTCAAACGAGTGGCCACGTTGCTTTTTGAGCGATTCAAACAAGAGCGTTTGGCCCAGACCGCTGGCAGCCTCACCTTCACCACCACCATGGCTTTGGTGCCGTGTTTGACGGTGATTTTGGCTTTGTTCACGGCTTTTCCTGTGTTCACTCAGTTTCAAACCATCTTGCAGCACTGGTTTGTCGAGAGCTTGATCCCTGAGAGCATTTCGCGCTCTGTGTTCAATTATTTGACCCAGTTCTCCAGCAAGGCCTCACGGCTGGGACTGTTTGGCTTTGTGGCCCTCTTTTTCTCAGCTTTTGCCTTGGTCTTCACCATCGATAGAGCTTTGAACGCAATATGGAGGGTCAAAAAATCTCGTCCCTGGGCGCAAAGGGTGCTGCTCTATTGGAGTGCCATGACTTTGGGACCCATGGTTTTGTGCGCAGCAGTGGTGTGTTTGTACTATTTGGCCATGTTGCCGCAAACTTTGTTGCCCGAGGCCAGAGAGCTCATTCAAGCTGTCCTTGGTTTTTTTGAGTTTGCCATTTGTGCTTTGTCCATGGCTGCTCTTTACCGTTTTGTACCCAAAGCCAGCGTACCCATCAGCCATGCTGTGCTTGGAGGAGCAGCCGTGACCATCGCCTTGGAAGTTGCACGCCATGGGGTGACTTGGTACTTGGGCAAGATACCCACGGTCTCCTTGGTTTATGGAACCTTTGCGACGCTGCCCATTTTGCTCTTGTGGATCTATGTGGCTTGGTGCATCGTGTTGGCTGGTGCCGTTGTGGTGGCCTCGATTCCTAGTTTGATCAATCACCACAACCGAAGTTCAAATGCTCCAGGGTGGGATTGGGCCATTGCCCTTGATATCTTGCTGGCCCTCCAAAGCGCTCAAAGGGGGCCGCAAAAGGGGCTTGGCATGATGGCGCTCTCAAGCACTCTGGCGCTTGATGTGTTGGATTTGGAGAGCGTCTTGGAGCGATTGCAAGTGCTGGACTGGGTTGGAGAGCTCAGTGAGCCCACCGAGCTTTACCCGCGATATGTTTTGCTCGTCGACCCCACTCAAACCCTGGTTTTGCCTTTGATCAGGGCCATGCTTTTGGATCCCGAACACACCAGCTCCGCCTTGGAGGAGAGCTTGGGCCACTTGACCTTGTCTAAATTGCTGCAAGTGCACAATTTTTAAACTAGGGTTTGCCAAGGTGTTCAAGGTAGGGCAGAGGTTTAAACTGCAATTGAACAGAGACGCTAGCCCACTCATCATTGGTGTGGGTGGTGCTCTGAAATCAACCAGGGAGAAGATCATGCTAGTCAGTGACATATTGCGTTTAAAGTCAAACCACCTCTACAGCGTAGACGTTCTAGAGCCCATGTCCTTGGCGGCACAAATCATGGCGGACAAAGACATCGGTTCATTGGTGGTGATCAAGGGCGGCGAGCTCGCAGGCATGCTCACCTTCAGGGAGGTCATTCAGTGGGTGGTTAAAAACCCAACGCTTGCCTCAGAGACACAAGTCAAAGGCTTCATGGAGACTGCGCCCTTGACCTGCACCCCTGAGACACACTTGGATGAAGTGCGTCG
>CAIPII010000041.1 GCA_903865035.1 uncultured Burkholderiales bacterium
GATCTCCAAAGAGCCGCTTGGCCCAATGGTCAGAAGAGGAGACGATGAGTGGTTTGCCATCACCAAATGGGTCATTTATGGTCTTTTGGAAGCTGAGGAGTACCAGATCACCTCCGCAAACATTGAAGCTCTCAAAGGCACCAGCACAGACCCCGCTGTGATGCGCCTCATTGGCAAGTCTGACGATATGGGTAAACTTCTTGGGCTTGACAAAGAGTGGCTGGCAAAGTCCATTGCACAGGTTGGCAATTACCAAGAAATATTTGAACGCAATGTTGGAGAAAAAACTCCCCTAGCCCTCAAAAGAGGCCTCAACGCCTTGTGGTCTAACGGTGGTTTGCAGTACGGCATGCCCATTCGATGAGTTCATTAAAGAATTTGCCCTAGCCCCTTTGATTCGTTAAATGTTCCAGCCTATGCCCGCTCATTTCTTCAAATCAAAACAAACTCTTAAAGAATGGGTTTTGCAAATTTCATTGCTGATTGGACTGGGCTTGGTGTTTGTGTGGCTTGGGCATCAAACATGGATGAATTTGAAGTCTCGTGGCATTCAATCTGGATTTGACTTTCTGTTTGATCCAGCCGGATTCGATATTGGTGAGACCACTTGGATTGACTTTGATTCTGCAGAGTCCTACTGGGTCGCCTTTGCTGTGGGACTGCTCAACACTATCAAAGTGAGCTCACTGGGCATTGCCTTTGCAAGTCTTTTGGGATTGGCGCTTGGGTTGGCGGCAAGCTCCAAAATATGGGTACTCAAGGCCATCTGCCGCACCTACATTGAACTCATTCGCAATGTTCCGCTGCTGATTCAACTCCTGAGTTGGTATGTCTTGTGGGTGGAATATTTACCACCCGCAAGCGACCCCCTCATCTTGCTTCAATCCCTCTTCATCAGCCAAGAGGGCTTGTCATTTTCGGGATGGGTTTGGATGATCCCAATTAACGGTACTTTCATGGACGGACATCTTTGGTGGAATACGCCAGTGGTCACACCCGATGGTGTCCAGTCTGCGTTGAACGCCTCGCCAGAATTTTTATCCATCTTGATGGCGTTGAGCGTTTACACAAGTGCATTCATCGCAGAGATCGTTCGTGCGGGCATCGCCTCTGTACCCAAGGGACAGGTTTTGGCCGCTCAAAGCATAGGACTCAAGTCCGCACAAGTCAACCGATGGATCGTATTGCCTCAAGCCACACGACTCATCTTGCCTCCCCTCACCAACCAATACTTGAATTTGATCAAGAACTCCTCTCTTGCCGTAGCCGTTGGTTTCCCCGACTTGGTGAGCATTGGAAACACCGCTCTCAACCAAACGGGAAGGGCCGTGGAGTGCATCACCATTTTGATGTTGGTCTATCTTGTTTTGTCCATCGTGGTTTCCTTTCTCATGAATCACCTTGGTCACGGCTTTGCCTTCAAGAAGTGAGGCAAAGATGGAAAACACCCCACCAAAATCAAACTCCAAAGCCTCTACTGAGCTGGCATCAGCGCTGTCGCACAATCCCATCTCCTTCTTGGTCTCAGTCACTTTGATTTTGTTGACGATTTGGGGGATCTTTCAACTGCTCGATTGGGGCTTGTTCAACGCAGTGTTCAATGTCGACGAAGCCGCATGCGCTGCTTCACGCGGCAGCGGAGCTTGTTGGGGGATGATCCACGAAAAATTTCGACTCATCGTTTTTGGCCGCTACCCATTTGAGGAGCAATGGAGAGCTGGCTTTGCATGCATTTTGATGCTCATGGTCTTTGCTTGGAGCGCGACCACCCAAGCTTGGAGCCCAAAAAGACGCATTCAGTTGATGATCACATGGATTTTCATGGCGGTTGCTTTTTTGACTTTGCTAAGTGGAAAGCTTTTTTTCATTTCATTGAGCCCATGGCTCAAAGAAGTGCCCTCTGAGCTATGGGGAGGTTTGCCTCTGACCTTACTGCTATCGGTGACTTCAATCTTGCTGGCCACCCCCATTGGCGTTGCCTTGGCACTGGGTCGGCGCAGCCAACTCAAGGTTGTGAGCGCCATTTGCACAGTCTTCATTGAAGTCGTTCGGGGCGTCCCACTCATCAGCGTGCTCTTCATGGCAAGCTTCATGATTCCACTTTTTTTCACTCAAGCCAGCTCGCCAGACGTTTTGGCAAGGGTGCTCATCGGCATCACGCTCTTTTCTGCCGCCTACACAGCTGAGGTGGTCAGAGGCGGGCTTCAATCGGTCTCAAACGGACAATACGAGGCGGCACTGAGCCTAGGGATGGGGTATTGGAGAACACACACCTCCATCATTTTGCCTCAAGCCCTGACCTATGTGATTCCAGGACTCGTGAACAATTTCATCTCCATCTTCAAAGACACCTCGCTCATTACGATTGTGAGTCTGTACGAACTCACCGGCTCCATGGGTTTGGCATTGAATGGTGACCCCATCTGGCGACCCTATAAAATAGAAGGCTATCTATTCATTGCATTGATTTACTTTTTCTTTTGCTTTGGAATGTCACTGCTGAGTAGAAAATTGGAGTGGACCTTAAAAACCCAAACTCCCTCAGCACAACCCAATTAGACAAAGGCTCATCATGAAAACTCAAGTGGCCATCATTGGCGCAGGTCCCTCTGGTTTACTTCTTGGGGCTTTATTGCATCGCGCAGGCATCGACAATGTCATTGTCGAACGCCAAAGCCCAGAATATGTTCTGTCACGCATTCGAGCTGGAATATTGGAACAAGTCACAGTGGATTTGCTTCACGATGCTGGAGTAGCCGCAGGCGTGCAAAGCGCAGGAATCGTTCACCACAGCATCGATTTGGTGTTCAAAAACACAAGACACCCTATCGCCGTGAGTGAGCTTACTAACGGAAAAGTTGTCACCGCCTATGGCCAAACCGAGGTCACCAACGATTTGATGGAGCAAAGAAAAAGCTTGGGGCTACAAACTTACTACTCAAGCAACCAAGTTGAACTCCATCACATCGAGTCCAATCAACCTTCTGTGAGTTTTGAGCACAACGGACAAAAATTAAACCTGGAATGTGAATTCATCGCTGGTTGCGATGGTTTCCATGGCATCAGCCGCCAAGCCATTCCCGCTTCAGTTCTCAAAGAATATGAGCGCGTTTATCCATTTGGTTGGCTTGGCGTTTTGGCCGATGTTCCCCCAGTATCTCCTCACGCCGTTGTCTATGCAAATAGCGAAAGAGGCTTTGCGCTGTGCTCAATGCGCAGCATGACTCGCAGTCGCTACTATGTGCAATGTCCACTGACCGACAAAGTCGAGGACTGGTCCGATGAGCGCTTTTGGCAAGAGCTCAAACTCAGGCTCGACCCAGAGATGGCCTCACAATTGGTCACTGGCCCATCGATTGAGAAAAGCATTGCCCCTTTGAGAAGCTATGTGGCAGAGCCAATGAGACACGGACGACTATTCTTGGCCGGAGACGCTGCACACATCGTGCCTCCAACTGGAGCCAAAGGCTTGAACTTGGCAGCCACCGATGTCAAATATTTGAGCGAAGCAATGATTGACTATTTCAAATCTCACACCAACACAGGAATCGATCACTATTCTGAACGGTGCTTGAAGAGAATTTGGCGAGCAGAGCGCTTCTCATGGTGGCTCACCAGTCTCATGCATCGTTTCCCAGACACAGGAGACTTCGGTCAAAAGATACAAGAGGCTGAGCTCGATTACTTGGTCAACAGTGAGTCCTTGTCTCGCTCACTGTCGGAGAATTACGTCGGGCTGCCTCTAGACTTTGGCGAGTGAGCACAAAGCATTGCCTTGCATTAAACCTTGGCGGGCTTGACTCTCCAGTGTGCCAAGAGTTGAGTCGGGCCTTTGTTCTCATCAAAACCCCAGATTTTGATCTTCAAAGATCCGTTCTTGAAGACCTCGACATCTGCCCAAGCATACATGCGGTCTTGAGGGTTTTTAGATTCACCAGGCTTGATGCCAAACGGGGATCCACCTGAACCAACGATCACTTGCCAAGCTTGTCCACCGTTCTTCAACGTCGGTTGAGACGCGTGGTAGACGTGCTCGTGACCACAAAAATAAGTGGCTCGGTATTGCTCAATGATGCTCCAAAATTCATCTCGATTTTTTTCGTTTGTGTTCAACCCGTCCTCATCCGACTTGGTCAAACCCTCTGGAATGTAGGTGAAGGGCATCTTGTGACCAAAAACCATGAAGGCGTTTGCGCCCCTTTGTTTGGCAGCCTCAAAATCTTTTTTGATCCAGGTCACTGGCGCAGTTGAATCTGCGCCAACCGGATCGGTGTTGATGATCACAAAATGAGCGCGTCCTACATCAAAAGAGTAAGACATTTGAGACTGATTCGTTTGTATGCCATCCTCGCCAACTTGAGGGGCATTGTTGAGATCAAATGCTGTGATGGGTGAATTGGGATTGATTTGACGCCAGCGATTTTGATCGATGATCAAATCCCCCATGTTCTCCTTCCAAGCTTGCTCCAAATAGGGTTGTGCGAGCTTGACCGTTTTACCGTCTTCCCCCTTGGTGGGCATTTGTGACTCGTGGTTTCCAGGAACGGGTACCACATAAGTACCTGCTTCCATTAAAGTGCCCATCATCCCTCTCCAATAGGCATATTCTCGCTCGAGTTGAGTGGCGTCCTTGGTGTAACCAAGCACCATGTCACCATTGAAGAACAATGCATTGGCATGTCGAGCAGAAATTTCACGGATCATGCGAGAGACGACAGGCGTTGCATTGAGCCATCTTTGGTCTTGTGTCGAGATGCCATCGGCTTTTAACGCTGTTCGGCTGTCGCCATAAGTTGCAAATCTGAAAACCACGTCCTCTTTTGGGGCCTTGCGATGACCCTTGGCATGGGTCATGGGTTTGATTGCTGGCTCAGCGTTTTGTGCGAAAACCAAAGACTGCGAATTTGAAAATGCAGCCAGCGCAATCAGTGAGGATAGGATTTTGTGGATTAAAGTGTGTTTCATGGATCGATTCGATTAAGTTTCAATGCACCAAGATTTTTGAACCTGGACCTGTTTCAAGCCGTTAATGTACACGCTTCATGTGAAGACCACTTTTCAAGCGCTTCATAAACCTCTTGGGCGACAAGAGACCAGTCTCCCGCCACAGATTGCCTGAACAACTTCGCACTGGGATACCAAAGGGTTGAGGAGCCTTCGGTGGACCAGCGCCAACAAACATCGAACCGATGCAAGATCCAAACGGGTTTACCCAAAGCGCCCACCAAATGAGCCACAGAGGTATCCACCGTGATCACCAAATCCATGAGAGAAGCGAGAGCGGCCGTATCGGAAAAATCCTCAATCCATGGACTTAAATCTCTCACACCCAAAAAACTTGCATGATCATTAAAAGTCGCAAGCTCGCTTTGTGCATTTGAGCCCATTTGCAAGGAAAACCATTCGACATTTAACGCTCTCAATTCACCCAAAGCATTCAACGAAATGTTGCGTCTGTCATTGAGTGCCCAACTCGAGGGCAACTCTGCTCGGTGCCCTCCCGACCAGACCAAGGCCACTCGCAGGGCAGTTTTAGGACCCAAAACACGTTCGAATTCGCGCCGCTTCACCTCTTCTGAAAAAAGATAGGGCACCCCACGGGGGATGAAGGAAGTGACCTTTCTGTGGCGCATCAAAGCCAATGGCACACTCATCAAAGCGATTTGATAATCAGCGTGGCCCACAAGAGAGTCCTCACAAATCACTGAAAAGCGACCACATTCCAGGAATTCAGGAAGTGCTTGAGCCATTGTGCGAACAACCTTGAGGAGGGCTTGAGGCACTGACAGCACCACCTCAGCACCCAACTCAATCAGGCTTAGCGCCTCCCGACAAAACTGCAAGGTATCCCCCAGACCTTGTTCAGCATGAACCCAAAGAACCCGATCTTTGATGCTCTCCAAACCACTCCAGATCGCAAGCTCCGAAGAAAGCCAAGGGTAACTGTTGGCATTTTTTGGCAGACGAAGTCTTGACTCGTAAAGTGTCCATCCTTGCTCTTGATGACCCAAGAGCAACATGAGCAAACTTAAATTGAATTGAGCTTGCAAAGAGCTTGGATTGAGTGCGAGCACTTCACGGTAAGTTTCAATTGCAGCCTCAATGTGCATGAGCTCACTTTGAGCAAAACCCTTGTTGATCAAAGCCTCCTCGTAGCTAGGGGAGATCGCCAAGGCCTTTGAATAGCAATCCAGTGCCTCTTGCTGGCGACCCAAGCAAACCAACACGGCACCCAAATTGTTGATGAGCACAGGGTCTTGAGGTCGATTTTGATTGGCAAGATGAAGACGCTGCAACGCCAACTCAAAGTAACCCAACTCCTTCAAGGCCGCAGCTTGATTGGCCAGCGCTTCGCCCATCGTGGGCGCAATGCAGAGGGCCATCTCGTAGCACAGTACGCTTTGGGGCAAGTTTGCGCGCAATTGATGGGCAAGCCCCATCTCAAAAAGGACACGCTCATCCCCAGGCTTTTCAAGCCAAGTCCGGGTGAATTCATCCATCTCATCTTCACCGCCAGCTGCTACTTTGAGTTCATTCATTTCTCAAAACAACTCCAAAGACTTTTTTGATTCAATTGAGGCGCATCCTAACCCCCCATCCATAAAAGACGGGTTCAGTGGATTCAAATCTATACAAAACGTATACAAAAAGTAAATTTTTAATCATATAGGTTTCAATTTATGTTTCAACAAAAACTTTACATTTAATTCAAACTGGTGTGTTGTCAACTTGGAACAACCAATGTCATCGTTTTGTAACACAGGGTTTCTACCATACAAGGGTTATTAAGGTAGTTGTGTTGCAGCCCAGCACATTGCCATCGAATTCATCATTCCACGTCAACGAAAGAAAACATCACATGAACTCCGCTTGCCCCTTTTCACAAAAACCTCTTGTGCAGATTGTCTCATTGGCTTTGGTTGCATTGGCAGCCAGTGCACAAACTTCTTGGGCGCAATCTGTTGATTTGGGAACCGTTGGCGGATCAAGTGGTGCAGGCGCTGCTACCACAACCACCATCACCGCTGCTCGCGGAACGGCAGCTTCCGTAGCTCCTTCACAAGCGAACCTCTCGGCCACTCAACCCCAGTCGATCATTTCTCGCTCTTACATTGAAGAGTCCACACCTCCTACAGGTAACTTCAACACAATTTTGTCGATCGCTCCAAGCGTTGCCTCCACACCTGCTTTCAACGGTCCTGGCTTGTCAGATCAAAAAATGTCATTGCGTGGCTTCCAAGACGGCGAGTACAACGTGACCTTTGACGGCATTCCCTTTGGAGACTCAAACGGCCCAACTCACCACTCCACTTCTTACTTTCCCGCAGCAGTGATTGGCGGCATGGTGATTGAGCGTGGACCTGGTAACGCCAGCAACATTGGCTATTCGACATTTGGTGGAAGTGTCAACATTTTCTCCAAAGCCCCCTCTCAAACTGAAGGCACCAGCGTTTTTGGCTCGATTGGCACATGGGGTACTCAACTTGAAGGCGTCTCCTATGAGAGTGGACGCTTGAAGGGCAGCGATGCAACACTTCAAATCAGTGCTCAACACATGCAAAGCAGTGGCTATTTGACCGGTGCTGGCATCAACCAAAACAATTTGACCGTTAAGTACCAAAGACCTGTGGGTGACAGCTCATTGTTGACCCTGTTTGCATCCCCACAAGCAGTGACCACCTACAACCCAGACAATGTCTCTGGCGTGACCATGGCTCAAGCAGTTGCATTTGGTAAAAACTACTACATGAACAACAACCCCAAGAGCCAAGAATACGCTGGTTATGCGCCTCAAAACAAAACCACAGACATGGAATACGTGAGGTTGCAAAGCGATTGGGGCAATGGCTGGCAAACCGACAACAACAGCTACACATACGCTTACACCAACAACACTTTGGCTGCTCAAAACCCAGTGGCTTACGGTGTTGGAACACCTGCTGAGAACTTGACTTTTGCCAACAATGCCAAAGTCAATGTAACGCTTCCCAACGGCGACGTTCCTGGATACTTGAAACTCAATGAGTACCGCGTTTATGGCGACGTTTTCAAGGCCACTCAAAAAATTGGCTCTGATTTGTTGCGCGTTGGCGTGTGGTGGGAGTTCTCACGCACCGAGCGTCACAACTTAGAAGCTGACATCACAGGTAACAGCCCAACCGTTTTGCCTGGCTACACCACAGGTCAACCTGCAGGTGTCGTGACGTCATCAAACTTTGCTCAGCAGTATTCACACTGGCATCAATACCAGCCCTTCATCGAGTATGAGTGGGCTGCTGCACCTGGCATGACCGTGACCCCTGGCTACAAATTGATGTACTACGGCATGGACTTGGGCTCTGCCTCAAACCAAAAGGTATTGGCTCCCCAGTACTACGCTTATAAATACAACGCATCACTGCCTTTCTTGACCGTGAACCAACGTTTGGACGCCGAAAACTCAGTTTATGCTCAGTACGCGACTGGAATGGAATTGCCACCCACGTTCGGTATTGGTTCAACAACTGGTGGTGCACCTGCGCCCCAAACCACCACGAACTACCAAATCGGTGCGGTTCACAAGTCAGACAAGTTGACCATGGATGCTGACTTGTACTACATCGACATGAACAACATGCAGTTCAACACAGGCACCAATGCCAACCCCAACTGGATCAACGTGGGTGGTGGCATCTACAAGGGCCTCGAGGGAGAAGCCACTTACATGGTTGCAGATGGCTGGGCTGCTTATGGCAATTTTGGCTTGAACAATGGCGCATACAAAAACAGCAATGCCGCTGTGGGTCAACCCACTGGAGTGATTCCCAACGTGCCTAACATCACGACCGGCGCTGGTGCCCTCTACAACCTTGGACCTTGGAATGCGTCTTTGCTCTTTAAGCGCATTGGCAACCAATTCAACTCCAAAATTGGTGGCACATTGCCCTACATTGACAACACTGACTTGAA
>CAIPII010000042.1 GCA_903865035.1 uncultured Burkholderiales bacterium
TCTTCCCGACCTGCAGAATGGCTCGTTTTCCGACGGAGAGAAGGTCTCCGTGACGGGCAAGATACTGAATCTGCATGCCGGCGAGAAAGTCACCACAATCACTATCGGACAGCAATGTTCTGCAGACATTGTGATATTCGGCGCCAAACCTTTGCTTTCTGATGGGGATAGCATAAAAGTCACCGGAGCCCTCCAAAGCTACAATGGCAAAAAGGAGATCAATTTGGACCAAGTGCTTGATCCCTCGTTGGGGGACATGGCCAGGGTGGATCCCATTTGCTGAAAGCTTTGAGCGGTTTGCTGAGCATAGGACTTGCGGCTTGCAACAGCACGCACCCGAGCGGCTCTGAGGCGCTCAAGGACCGCGTGGGGGAGTTGGTCAGCGCTTTGGTCCAGTTGATGCACCAAACGACGCGCATAGATCTCTTGTGCTCGCACCAAATTGGTGGCTGAGGTAGGGCTTGTGGTCATATGTGTATTCCTCTGGCTTTTAGTGCAGTCATCAGTGCGTGAACGGCTCTCGAACAATGTGTCTTAACGCTTCCTTCTGAGCAGCCCATTGCAGCAGCAGTCTCAGAAACATCGAGCTCTTCCCAATAACGCAGCAAGAAGGCTTCTCGTTGACGTGCGGGCAGTTTTTTTAGCTCTTGCTCAATTTCTTGCAAATTCTGGGCCTGAGATACGGTATTTTCCGCACTTTCAGACATTTGTGTGTCTGGGGTGTGGGAGCTGAACTCCAAAAAGTCCATGTCCTCACCGCTATCTGAGGCCTCAAAGTCGTTGAAATTGGAGAATAGGGCGTTCTTTGTTTTTTGTCTTCTGAACCAATCCAGCGTTGTGTTGGAGAGAATGCGCTGAAAAAGCATGGGTAACTCACCCGCTGGCTTATCCGCATAGTGCTCAGCGAGTTTCATCATGCTGTCTTGGACGATGTCCAACGCAGCCTCCTCGTCCCTGACGTGGTACAAGGATCGTTTGAAGGCTCGTTTTTCAACGCCTTTTAGAAAATCAGCGAGTTCTAGTTCAGAGGCCAATTCTTGGCTGTTCTCAAGGTTATGTGGATGCTATTGGGCAGGAGAAACCCATGAACGACCGCAAAGGGTAAGGTGTGGGCGTTCAGTTCTTTGGTGACTCCAAGGCTCCAAAGCCATTGTTTGTATCTTACCAAACAATGAGTCCTTGCACCAATCTGGTACGACCTGGGCATTGGATTGGCAAAGATTCAATGGGTTGTGGTTTTTCGATCTTATTGAAGATTTGGCAATCAGGGAAATCCTCAATGAACAGAAATAAATGCCATAATGGAGGGCTATTGTGCGCACGCACCGTGTGCATACAAACGGGTCTGGGTTCGGCTTCAAGCAACTTTTGGAGTCAATGGCCTCAGGTCTTAAGTTCCGCAGTGGTTTCACAAGAATTCACCCAGGAGCACCCAAGGTTTTTCAGTTTGAAATTCACAAAGGTTAACTATGGATAACATTCAAGCGCAAATGAACGCGCAAAATTCTCTCAGCTCCACCTCGCATGGCGAAGAACTCATGGGTTCGGAGATCATGGTGCGAGCACTCCAAGCAGAACAAGTCAAATACGTGTGGGGCTACCCTGGTGGTGCTGTGCTCTACATTTATGACGCCTTGTACAAACAAGACACGATTCAACACGTGCTCGTGAGACACGAGCAAGGTGCTGTGCACGCGGCCGATGGCTACGCGCGTGCAACGGGCGAGGTTGGCGTTGCTTTGGTCACCTCAGGCCCTGGTGTTACGAATGCGGTGACCGGCATTGCCACGGCCTACATGGATAGCATTCCAATGGTCATCATCACGGGTCAAGTGCCTACCGCTGCGATTGGCCTGGATGCGTTCCAAGAGTGCGATACCGTGGGCATCACACGTCCCATTGTGAAGCACAACTTTTTGGTCAAGGATGTCAAAGATCTGGCTTTGACCATCAAGAAAGCCTTTCACATTGCACGCACGGGCCGTCCTGGACCGGTGGTGGTTGACATTCCAAAGGACGTGTCATTTCACAAAACAAACTACGTCCCCATCGCTGAGGAAGTGGAGATGCGCTCATATAACCCTGTGAAAAAAGGGCATGCTGGGCAAATCAGAAAAGCGCTTCAGTTGCTGTTGGGCGCCAAGAGGCCTTTCATCTACACGGGTGGTGGGGTCTTGCTGGGCAATGCTTGCGCTGAGCTCAGGACACTGGTGGACATGTTGGGCTACCCTTGCACCAACACGCTCATGGGCTTGGGTGCTTACCCCGCCTCGGACCCCAAGTTCCTTGGCATGCTCGGAATGCATGGCACCGTGGAGGCGAACAACGCCATGCAAAACTGCGACGTGCTCTTGGCCGTTGGCGCTCGTTTTGACGATCGTGTGATTGGCAACCCCAAGCACTTTGCGCAAAACGAGAGAAAAATCATCCACATCGACATCGATCCATCGAGCATTTCCAAGCGCGTGAAAGTCGATATTCCAATTGTGGGAGACGTGAGAGATGTGCTCACCGAGATGATCAACATGTTGCGCGAGAATGGGGGTAAAAATGATCCCCAGCACTTGTCCAACTGGTGGGGTCAAATTGAATCTTGGAGAGGCAAAGATTGTTTGAAATACGATCGAGCTGCCACAGATGTCATCAAGCCCCAAGCCGTCATTGAGACGCTTTGGAACATGACCAAAAACGATGATGTCTACATCACCTCTGATGTGGGGCAACACCAGATGTGGGCTGCTCAGTACTATAGATTTGATCAGCCTAGGCGTTGGATCAACTCCGGCGGTTTGGGCACCATGGGAGTGGGTATCCCTTATGCCATGGGCATCAAGCTTGCCAAGCCAGAGTCTGAAGTGTTTTGTGTGACAGGAGAGGGTTCTGTTCAGATGTGCATTCAAGAACTCTCGACTTGTTTGCAGTACAACACGCCCATCAAAATCATGGCGCTGAACAATCGCTATTTGGGCATGGTTCGCCAGTGGCAACAAATTGAGTATTCAGGTCGCTACAGCCACAGTTACATGGATGCCTTACCTGATTTTGTCAAACTCGCTGAGGCCTATGGGCATGTGGGTTTGTTGATTGAGCGTCCACAGGACGTTGAGCCTGCACTCAGGGAGGCAAGACGCTTGAAGGATCGCACCGTTTTCATGGACTTCAGGACCGATCCAACAGAAAACGTCTTCCCCATGGTTCAAGCGGGCAAGGGCATCACGGAGATGCTCTTGGGGAGCGAGGATCTTTAAAGAAAGTTGTCCCCTTTGGCGTTTTGCCAAATGGCCATTTTGTTGATTCTATTGATCACCAAACTCAGCAGTTACCGCTATTGGGCGAGGGTGAGCGAAAAGAGGAAGCTAGCATGAAACACATTATTTCGGTTTTATTGGAAAACGAGCCTGGCGCGTTGTCTCGCGTGGTGGGTCTCTTCTCGGCTCGTGGCTACAACATTGAGTCATTGACGGTTGCTCCAACAGAGGATGCATCCCTCTCACGCATGACCTTGCAAACACATGGTTCTGACGATGTGATTGAGCAAATCACCAAGCACTTGAATCGCTTGATTGAAGTGGTCAAGGTGGTCGACCTCACAGAGGGTGCTTACACCGAGCGTGAGTTGATGTTGGTCAAAGTGCGCGCTGTCGGGAAAGAAAGAGAAGAGATGAAGAGAATGGCGGACATTTTCCGTGGACGCATCATTGACGTTACAGAAAAGAGTTACACCATTGAGCTCACAGGCGACTTGGCCAAAAACGATGCGTTTTTAACGGCCATAGATCACACAGCCATCCTTGAGACCGTGCGCACTGGTGCGTGTGGCATTGGACGTGGCGAGAGAATTTTAAGAGTTTAAAGAGCAAAGAGAAACGACCCCTTAATTTACAGGAGAAAAAAATGAAGGTCTATTACGATAAAGATTGTGATTTGAGTTTGATCAAGGGCAAAACCGTTGCCATCATTGGTTACGGCTCTCAAGGTCACGCTCACGCACAAAACTTGAACGACAGTGGCGTTAAAGTGGTTGTGGGTTTGAGAAAAGGTGGCGCGAGCTGGGACAAAGTTGGCATGGCTGGCTTGACCGTCATGGAAGTGGCTCAAGCGGTCAAGGCCGCTGATGTGGTCATGATTTTGTTGCCCGATGAGCAAATTTCTGCGGTTTATCAAAACGACATCGAGCCCAACATCAAGCAAGGCGCATCTTTGGCCTTCGCTCACGGCTTCAATGTGCACTACAACCAAGTTGTGCCCCGTGCAGATTTGGATGTGTGGATGGTTGCGCCCAAAGCGCCTGGCCACACTGTGCGCTCAACCTACACTCAAGGCGGTGGTGTTCCACACTTGGTTGCAGTTCATCAAGACAAGAGCGGCAAAGCACGTGACTTGGCATTGAGCTACGCTGTGGCCAACGGTGGCGGCAAAGCTGGCATCATTGAGACCAACTTCAAAGAAGAAACAGAGACCGATCTCTTTGGTGAGCAAGCGGTGCTTTGTGGCGGCGCTGTAGAGCTCGTCAAAATGGGCTTTGAGACTTTGGTTGAAGCTGGCTACGCACCAGAGATGGCCTATTTCGAGTGCTTGCATGAGCTCAAATTGATCGTTGACTTGATCTATGAAGGCGGTATCGCCAACATGAACTACTCCATCTCCAATAACGCCGAGTATGGTGAGTACGTGACTGGCCCCGAGGTGATCAACGATGAGTCCAGAGCGGCCATGAGAAACGCCCTCAAGCGCATCCAAACGGGTGAATACGCCAAGAGCTTCATTTTGGAAGGCCGCACCGGCTACCCCAGCATGACCGCTCGCAGAAGACTGACCGCTGAGCACGCCATTGAAAAAGTGGGCTCACAATTGCGCTCCATGATGCCTTGGATTGCGAAAAACAAGTTGGTTGACCAAACTCGCAACTGATGTTGATGCGGCTTTGAGCCAAACTGCATTCATGCGGCTTGGCTCAAAGGATTGCACAACATAGGCTTCCATGGCCACCAGAGTCCTTTGAGCGATTTGCTCAGAGGACTTTTTTTATGCTTTCTCCTCTTTTGGGCCACTTTTGCTGGAAGAGGGTGCTCTCTTGAGGCTCTATTGGCTCAATAGCAGTCTAAAATAGACCATCGACTTTGAACATTTAGACCAAGGGGCAACATCTTTGAATTATCCTCATCCTATTTTGGCTCGTGAAGGTTGGCCATTCATTGCCATCACCGTGGTGTTGGCAGTTTGGGCTCACTTGAGCTGGAGTTTGCCGGTTGCTTTGTTGCTTGATGTCTTGGCGATCTTTGTGATTCAGTTTTTCCGCGATCCTCCTAGGCTCGTTCCCCAAGAGGATGACGTGGTGATTTCTCCAGCTGATGGTCGAGTGATCAAAGTCGAGCGCACCTTTGATCCCTACGCCGAACGCGAGGCCATCTTGATCAGCGTCTTCATGAACGTCTTCAATGTTCACAGCAACCGCTCCAGTGTGGATGGCGTGGTGAGAAGTGTGCAATATTTTCCCGGTTCCTTTTTCAATGCGAGCTTGGACA
>CAIPII010000043.1 GCA_903865035.1 uncultured Burkholderiales bacterium
CCGCAGCAATTTGAGGTTTGACACCCAATGTCTCCTGTGCCCATTCCAGTCCTTGCTCCAAGCTAGCAGCCATGACCACCACATGGTCCAAAGTGGCGCTCAAGCGTCTTCTCCTGGCGCACTCAAGCCCAAGAGTCTGACCCGAACACTTTTCCCCTTGGTGCGACCTTCTGACAAACGCTTGACCGCCTCTTTGGCGATCTCCGCTTTCACAGCCACATAGGTTGAGAATTCATTGACGTTGATTTTGCCGACCTGTTCTTTTGTGAACCCAGCTTCTCCGGTCAAAGCGCCCAGTACGTCACCGGCACGAATCTTTTCCTTTCGACCTCCCACAATTTGCAAGGTGGCCATGGATGCTTTCAAGGGCTTTAAGGACGGATCCATTTGCAAAGCATCAAGTGTCACCCAAGTGGACTCACGCGACTGGAGTTGCTCGATACGCCCCACAAAACCCATCTCGTCCATGCTGGCAAGTGTCAAAGCCAAGCCCTTGGCACCAGCCCTTGCGGTGCGCCCAATGCGGTGCACGTGAACCTCGGGGTCTGGTGACACATCCACGTTGATCACTGCACCCAGATCAGCCACATCCAAGCCTCTGGCTGCAACATCGGTTGCAACCAAGACGCAGCAACTGCGGTTGGCAAACTGAATCATCACTTGGTCACGTTCACGTTGTTCAAGCTCTCCAAACAAGGCCATCGCACTGAAGCCTTGAGCTTGCAAGTAAGCCACCAATTCTCGACAACGCTGTTTGGTGTTGCAAAAGGCCAAAGCGCTCGTGGGTCGGTAGTGATTGAGAAGTTGTGCGGTTACTTGAAGTCTTTCTTTGGGGGAAACTTCAAAATAGAACTGCTCCAAGGCACTCAAATCGTGCTGGGTTTGAACTTTCACCGTCTGTGGGTTCGTTAAGAATTGAGCTGCAATTTTGTCGATCCCATCCGGGTAGGTTGCAGAAAAGAGCAAGGTTTGCCGCTTTGCACCGCACTGCTTGATGACTCTTGCCATGTCATCAAAGAAGCCCATGTCAAGCATTCGATCGGCCTCGTCGAGCACGAGCGTTTGCACCGCTCCCAAGTGAAGCGCACCACGGTCGATGTGATCCAATATTCGCCCAGGCGTGCCCACCACCACATGAGCACCATGCAGCAAACTTTGAGTTTGAGCCCTGAGCGCCACGCCACCACACAAGGTGATGACTTTGATGTTGTCCAACGCACGCGCAAGTCTTCTGATTTCAGCCGTCACTTGATCGGCCAATTCCCGGGTTGGACAAAGGACGAGCGCTTGAACATTCATGCGAGGCGCTTCCAGTCGGTTGACCAAAGGCAATCCAAATGCCAAGGTCTTGCCGCTTCCCGTGCTCGCTTGTGCGATCAAGTCACGACCAGACAAAGCGAGTGGCAAGGCGAGAGCCTGAATGGGTGTCATCTGAGTGAGCCCCATTTGCTGCAAGTTGTCCAAAGCGGCTTTGGGCAAAGGCAAGGTGTCAAAGCCCAAAGACTTGTCCTGCTTTGGACTTTTTGTGTCCAAGCTCACATTGGCTGATGCCTTGTCGCTTGGATGGGTGTTGTTTTTAATGGATTCCATCCAAGCATTATCGACGCAAACGCCGCTTGGGCGATTGACTTGAATCCAGGGTCCTCATGGCCTCATCTCTATACACCTGCCACATCCAAATTGAAAAACCCCGGGAGCCAAAACGTAAACGCTCTGGCACGCGGGGTTTGATGGAAACGAAGTCAGCCTTTGGCTCTACGCCAAAGAACCGAGCTCATCATTTTGCTTTTTTGTAGGCCACCACTTTTTGGTGTTGTTCGCCCAAGCCTTCAACGCCAACGGTCATCAC
>CAIPII010000044.1 GCA_903865035.1 uncultured Burkholderiales bacterium
AAGCCCCAAAAAACCAAAGGCAAGAGCACCAAAGGCAGGCTCAACCAAGACATGTGGACCACATCTGATAAATTCCATTCTCCAGCCCAAAGCAAACAAGCAACCAATAGCAGTGAACTCACGAGCAACTGAAAGAGCGCGGAAAAAACCACCACTGCGGGTAATACATGCAAAGGGAACACCACTTTTTTAACCAAATTGGATTGGCCCACCACAATGGACGTGGCCCGGGACATCACATCTGCCAAAAACGAATAGAGGATCAAACCTGCAAACAAGACCAAGGCGTATTGACCGTGACTTGATCCTTGTGAGTCAGCTGGAGATACCTGTGCTGCTTTCAGAGCTGGGTTGCTCATGTTTTCTCCCCACTGGGAGTGAAACACAACAGAAAACAAGAAGGTGTACAAGGCAACCGTGAGCAAAGGGGTGATAAGCGCCCACAACATGCCAAGGACAGAGCCCTTGTAGCGGGTTTGTATGTCTCTGACCCCCAGTTGCCAGAGCAACCTGACAAAGGCAAAGGCAGAGTCTAGCCAGCTTGAGCGGTTGAACAAGGGTCGCATTGAGAAGCAGAAATTAAAATGGCAGTAAAGAACACCAATGATACTGTGCTATCCATGCCTAAGAGGAATTGGTTTTCATATTGAGAGTGAGGTCAAGTTTCTTGAACTTATGAGCTTGTATAGAATCTTGACAATGTTTTAGAGCCCAAACTCTAACCAATGCACACAAAGCTCATTAGAGTGAAGTTATTCGGTTTGAAGGGACACATCCATCTCTTCACAAACTCTTTTCCTTACAAACGCCATCCATTGCGCCAGAAAGATCAACATGTCCAACAAAAAATTTGAATTCGACCCAGGTCACTTGAGCGACCAAATGAAAGAATCGGCCCAGCAAATTTGGTTGGCTGGCTTGGGCGCGTTTGCCAAAAACCAAGAAGAAGGCAAGAAAGTCTTCGAAAAATTGGTGGACGACGGCTTGAACCTTCAAAAGAAAACGACAGAGGCCCTGCACTCCAAAGTGAGCGAGGCGACCGACAAAATCTCCGCCATGGCCTCCTCCCTGAACCACCCAACTCCCGGCCAATGGGCCCCCTTGGAAGAGCTTTTTCAGACTCGAGTGGCCAAAGCCATGGAGAAACTGGGAACCCCCACAAAGGAGGCTTTTGAGGCCTTAGAAGCACGTGTGGCCGATCTGGAAAAACAAATTACAGCGGGCAAACCCGCTCCAGCCAAAAAGACCACTCGAACCACCAGCTCCAAATAAAGAGTTCAAGATTGCAATCGAGTCCTCGTCTCCTCCAATTTCAGTGGGTCACTCGACCCTCCAAAACCCACTGTTGTTTTTTGGAAATTTGCATTAGAGTGTGAAGGACTCGTTTTGAGCCCTCGGGCAGGCCCAGCCCTTCAACCCTTTTCTGCGGAGACACCATGGCGAAAAAAGCCCCCCGGCGAACCGCCGAGAGAATCCTCCAAACCACCCGCCAGCTCTTCAATCGATTTGGAGAACCCAACGTCTCGACAACCCTGATCTCGGCTGAACTCTCCATCAGCCCAGGCAACCTCTACTATCACTTCCCCGCCAAAGATGAGCTCGTGAACGCATTGTTCGCCGAGTACTTGCAAAAACTCCAACCCATCTTGTCTGCCGCCCCCCATGTGAGCGACGTGGAAGAAGCTTGGTTTTTCATGCACACCCTTTTTGAGCTCGTATGGGACTATCGCTTTCTCTATCGGGACCTGGGCGACTTGCTGAGCCGAAACCGCAAAATGGAGCACGACATCAAAGACGTGCTTTTGCTCAAAACCAGTGCCTTCAAAGCCCTGCTCCAAGGCCTTGGACACGCAGGTCAATTGCACATTCAAACCAGCACACGCGAGATGAGCGCTACACAAATGGTGGTGATGCTCACTTGGTGGTTGAGTTTTGAATACGCGCGAGACCCAAGACACGCCTTGGAGGATCAAAACGCCCAAGAGGCACTCTTCAGAGGCGCCCAGCACGTGCTCGGACTCCTGCTGCCTTTCCTAGAAGAGCCCTCAAAGTCCCACTTGTCTCGCCTCATCGAGTCTTATTCGCAAGCAACCACCAACTCAGCTTGAGGCTAAAACACGCCCCATGATTAGGTTGCCTCTCGGTCTCTGTTGACCTCAACCCTTTCAAAACTTTTACCCTTTTTACCTTTTTCAGCCAAGCTCAATATGGGTCTGCACCCTACCTTGAGGGCTTAATTTCTTTACAATAGATTGAACCCCAAATCCTGATTTTCTTGATCACGACACCCAATGGGACCCCCTTTGGAGCCTTCCATGAAGTTACTCGATTCCATCGTCACTCAATCGGCAGCACTTAAAGCCATCAGAAGAGACCTGCACGCCCACCCCGAGTTGTGCTTCAAAGAAGAGAGAACGGCCCAAACCGTTGCTGACCTCTTGACCCAATGGGGCATTCCCATTCACACTGGCTTTGGCACCACGGGTCTGGTGGGCGTCATCAAAGGAAACAAGGGACAAAGCACGCGCTCCATTGGACTTAGAGCC
>CAIPII010000045.1 GCA_903865035.1 uncultured Burkholderiales bacterium
CTTCAAAGCCCTGGATGGAGAGGACTCTTTCCAGCCGGGGAAGGAGCAGGATTTGCAGGTGGGATTTTGTCAGCCGGGGTGGATGGCATCCGAGTGGCTGAAGCCATGGCCAATGCAATATTGAACGCATGACATTCACGCCCCACAAACTCTCTCGCCTCTTGCTGTGCTCATCAGCTTGAGGGGGGTTATGTACTGTTCTCTAGAGCCTTTGATGCTCAAAGCCCCAACATGCCTCAGATCATCAGCCGCACACCACTGATCAGGCTCTTGCAAACAATTGGCGGTAACGTGTATCTGGATTAAAAGACTTGAGAGACATCAAAGACCTCCCGTTTGTGGTTTGACATCAGCCTTGGGGCGAAACACCGCTTGGTCTTCATAGAACCCGAGCGAAGTCTCCTCAGGCCACCATCCCGGTATGCCCATCACGGGCATGACTTGAAAGGGTTTTAGGGCGGCATTGCCGACGAGTTGAATCAGATCAAGTGCAGACTTCACCATGATTGCATCTGAAGGGTGAGGCACCAATGACCGATCTTCAAGTTTGGCTGAGAAGTCCACCCTCACGACGTGGGCTGTGATGGCCTTGTAAGGGTGAAGGAGTTTTTCAAGCAAAGCATGGCCAAAGACGTGGAGTTCTGCGCTAGGCCATTTGTGCTTTGAATCCCAAAACAAGCTCACCCACTCATGCGCACAGATCGCAGCCCACATGTCATCACTGCATCTGATGCACATCACGTTCTCATCAAAAAGGGTGAGTGCATCTCTGAGTTTGCCTCTCCGGTCTCCAATGCCTTGTTTTTTGATCTCTTGGGCTTGCAAACGATTGAGGGCTTTCTTCGTTTGGGGGCAAGTGAACCAAGACAATGCGTTGAAGAAATCATGCGCATTGTCTCGGGTTGGGATTTGATGCGTGTCGAAGATGAATTCTTCGTAAGAGACATCGTCAGGCTTTTGAGCTTGGGCGACAAAGCTGAAATCGGGCAAAAGCCCCCTCAATCTCCTCTCCTCGTTCAAGACTTCATGCAGACTCTCCCAAGCGCTGGACGATGAAGCACCTTGAAGATGCTCTCTCCATCTCTCAAGCACGGGGGCGCCAATGCAGGCCAGGGGCTCAAACCAAGGTTTTTGCCAATCGACTTCAAAGACGTGTGTAAAACCCATCAGCGCTCAAAGACTTCAAGTGGCACTTGTGTTCATGCGGCCTTCATGACTTGCCAAGCCAAGGTCTCGCCCGCCATCAATGGTTTGAGGTGCGCTTCACCGTAAGCAAAGCTCTCAGGCAAGACCCATGGCGCTTTCACAAGCGTCAACGCGCCTGTGTTGCGTGGGAGCTCGTAAAAATCAGGACCAAAGTGAGAGGCAAAGCCTTCCAATCGATCAAGGCGAGAGACTCGATCAAAGATTTCTGCATACATGGACATCGCACCAAAAGCGGTGTAACAACCGGCACACGCTTGCGCATGCTCCTTCAAGTGTGCTGCATGGGGAGCACTATCGGTGCCCAAGAAAAACCGAGGGTCGCCACTGGTCGCCGCATCCACCAAAGCCAAGCGATGGACCTCACGCTTTAACACGGGCAAACAGTAATAGTGTGGACGCATGCCGCCTTTGAAGAGCGCATTGCGATTGAAGAGCAAATGATGAGCGGTCAATGTCGCCGCCAAGTTCTTGTCTGCACCCCTCACGTATTGAACCGCGTTTTGAGTGGTGATGTGCTCAAAGACGATTTTGAGATCTGGGAAGCGTCTCCTGAGGGGCTCCAAGTGGCGATCGATGAAGACCGCCTCCCTGTCAAAGACATCCACCTCGGGGTCGGTGACCTCACCGTGCACGAGGAGCTTGGTGCCGGTTTTTTGCATGACTTCCAGCACGGGGTAAATGTTCTCAATGCGCGTGACCCCTTTGTCGCTGTTCGTGGTCGCCCCTTGTGGGTAGAGCTTACAAGCGACCACATGGCCACTTTGGTGAGCGCGCTCAATCTCGATTGGAGCCAAAGTGTCGGTCAAATAAAGCGTCATCAAAGGCTCAAAATTCACCCCCTTTGGCACATTTGCCAAAATGCGCTCTCGGTACGCCAGGGCTTGCTCTGCCGTTGTCACGGGCGTGGGCAAATTGGGCATGATGATGGCGCGCGCGAATTGCTCGGCCGTGTGCGGCACAACAGTGGCTAAGGCTTGGGCATCTCGCACGTGCAAGTGCCAGTCATCGGGACGGGTGATGGTGAATTGGGACAGGGTGTTAGGGGCGATGGATGTACTTTGTGTCATGGACCCTATTGTCCTAGAAAAATAAGTTGTCCCAATTCCCGTGGGGCCAGGCTCCAATAGAGCTGAGGTGAGAGCTTAGGTTTGAGCTTTTTCTCAGTGCTGTAGGATTTTGCTCAAAAACTCTTTGGTTCTGTCTTGGCGATTTTCTGGGTGATTGAAGAATTCTTCGCTGGTGCAATCCTCCAAAATGCGCCCACCCACGTCCATGAAAATCACGCGGTCACTCACCCGCTTGGCAAACCCCATCTCATGGGTCACGCACATCATGGTCATGCCGTCTTGCGCCAAACCCACCATCACATCCAACACCTCCCCCACCATCTCTGGATCCAGTGCGGAGGTGGGCTCATCAAAGAGCATCACTTTGGGGTCCATGCTGAGCGCTCTGGCAATGGCCACGCGCTGCTGTTGACCACCCGAGAGTTGTCCGGGGTACTTGTCTTTGTGTGCGGTCAGTCCCACACGGTCCAAGAGTTTGAGGCCTTGGCTCAAAGCGGCCTCGGGTGTTCTTTTGAGGACTTTGATTTGGGCCAAGGTCAAGTTTTCAGTCACACTCAAATGTGGAAAGAGCTCAAAGTTTTGGAACACCATGCCCACCGTTGAACGCAGCTTGGGCAAATCGGTTTTGGGGTCGTGAACCGCCACGCCGTCCACAAAAATCTCACCCGATTGAATGGGCTCCAATGCATTGATGGTTTTGATCAGGGTGGATTTGCCCGAACCGGAGGGTCCGCAGATCACGACCACCTCTCCGGCTTTGATGCTCGTTGAGCAATCGGTGAGCACTTGCACAGAGCCATACCATTTGTTGACGTGTTTGAGTTCGATCATCGAGTGGTCCATTTGATTAATTCATGATATTCAAAAAACATGCTTTTCCTTTGCACACGCACTTCGGGCCTTCAAGCGCTCAAGCGCGAACAATGGCCATCCTTTGCTGCAATTGACGCACAACAAGAGAGAGCGACATGCACAACACAAAAAACACCACCGCGGCCAAGAGATAGGCCTCCTCAGGCCGACCAAAAATGCGGCCTGCGGTCACAAATCCTTTAAGCAAGTCGTATGCCCCAATTGCATACACGAGAGAAGTGTCCTGGAAGAGAACGATGGTTTGCGTGAGCAACACAGGAATCATGTTCCGAAAGGCTTGAGGCAAGACCACCAAACTCATGGCACTCCAAGGGGTCATGCCCAAGGCGCGAGCGGCATTTTTTTGACCCGCCCCCACCGAATTGATCCCAGCTCTCATGATTTCACTGAAGTACGCACTCTCAAAGGCCACAAAGGTGATGAAAGCCGAGAGCTCGGCTCCAATTGGTCTGCCAATCAAGACCGGCATCAACAAATAAAACCACAGAATCACCATCACCAACGGAATGGAGCGCATGGTATCAACGTAAAAGCTGGCTGTGCGAGCAAGCACCTTAGAGCCAGAGAGTCGCATGAGCGCCAAGAGCGTTCCAAAGAGCAAGCCGCCCAGCGTTGCAACCAAGGTCAACTCCAAGCTAAAGACAAGCCCTTTTTCAATGAATTTGGTGAACAAATCGGCATTGAAGAAACTGAGATCGAAATCACCCATGATCAGTGCCCCGCCATCGCCAAGGGCTTGACCACAGTGCCTGCGCCTGGAATTTGCAGTCGGCGCTCAAGGGCTACAAACAAGCGGTTCACCACAAACGCAGACAATGCGTACAAAACGGTGACCGCCAAATAGACCTCAATGCCGCGAGACGTCTCCTCTTGGACTTGCATGGCAAACATGGTGAGCTCGGAGATGGAGACCGCAAAAGCAACCGAAGAGTTTTTGAGCAAGTTCATGGACTCACTGGTGAGTGGGGGCAGGATGATCCTCAGACCCATGGGCAAAAGCACCGATCGATAGGTCTCCCAAGTTGAGAGCCCCAAAGCCATGGCCGCTTGGCGCTGGCCCTTGGAGAGAGACTCAATGGCCGCCCTGAATTGCTCGGCTATGCGTGCAGAGGTGAAGAGCCCCAAGCCCAAAACCACAAGCAAAAAGCTTGGCAAGGCTTGCATGAATGGAAAGAGCTTTGGGAGAACAAAATACCAAATGAAGATCTGAACCAATAGCGGTATGTTTCTAAAGAGCTCTACCCAAGCGCGTCCAAAGTTTTGTAGGAGAGGCATGTGATTGAGGGTTCGCAAAACACCAATGAAGATGCCGCACACCATGGCGACCACCCACGCAGAGAAGGCAACCGAGAGCGTCCAACCCCAGGCTTGGAGCATCCACTCGAGGTAGGTGCGTCCACTGCCGTCATCGTCCAACAAAAAGCCTAGCTCAAAGGTCATGCATGTCCCAAAAAAAAGTGAAGGGCCGTGGACTCAAGGAGAACACCCCAAGTCACACCTGCCCTTTGGTGCTCAGCGAGCGCCTTATTTCTTCAAATAGTCTTCAGCTGGCTTGTCATTCAAATTGGCCCAAGCTGCTTTTGTGTTTTCGCTGGCGGGAAGACCAACAGGCGTGTTCTTGGGTGGAATGGGTTTGACAAACCACTTGTCATAGAGCTTTGCAAGCTCTCCAGACTTGGCCAAATCGCGAATGGTGTCATCGGTGAGCTTTTTGAAGGCTGGATCGTCTTTTCTGAGCATGATGGCAATGGGCTCAACAGAGAGGACTTCACCCACGATTTTGAAATCAGAAGGAGACTTTGACAAAGCGATGTTGCCCGCCAAAATTTGACCATCCATCACAAACGCATCCGCGCGGCCTGACTCCAAGAGCAAAAAACTCTCAGCGTGGTCTTTGCCATACAACTCTTTGACATCAATACCGGTTGCGCGCTCATGTTTTCTGAGCAACTGAACGGATGTGGTTCCAGTTGTGGTGGCCACATTCTTGCCATTGAGTTGGTTGATGGACGTGATGCCAGAAGAGGCCTTCACAGCCATTCTCACTTCCTCCACGTACGCGGTCAGCGCAAAAGCCACATCCTTTTGACGCGCCAAATTGTTGGTGGTTGAGCCGCACTCAATGTCCACGGTACCGTTTTGTGTCAAGGGGATGCGGTTTTGTGAAGTAACGGCCACGTATTTGACGTTCAATTTGCGACCCACTGCTTTTTCGACATTGGCCACAATGCGCTCACAAATTTCAACGTGAAAGCCGCCGTATTTACCATCGCCCAGCGTATAGGACAAAGCACCAGAGGAGTCTCTGACACCCATGACGATTTCACCTGAGGTTTTCACCTTGGTGAGCGTATCTGTGCTTTGCGCATGGGCACCAAGGCTCAAGGCCAAAGCACCAAGGGCCATCCAACATGCATTGGTGACAAGTGTGAATTTTTTCAACATCGAAATACTCCTGAACCATGAATGAATCTTTACAAAAGTCATTATTAACCAAATGATGGCTTTTTGACCAGTGTGCTAGAAAGAATAGCTGAAATTTGGACCTTTTTTGTGACAAGTCACTCTCAATCACACAAGCCACAAAGAGTGAACCAGGAGCCGAGGACAAAAAAATACGCCCACGAGGAGCGTATTTTTTCGGGTGTGGGAAGTGTCAGCTTTGAACTGAACTTTTCCTCAAACCTTGAGAGGCAAAAATCTCTTTGTTCAAGCAGAGCTCAAGGCCCTGCGTGAGATCAGAAGAATGCGTAGAGCAAACCGACGTTAACGGTTGAACCTGTTGCACCAGCAGAGATGAAATCAGGAGCAACTGAAGCCCATGTGAAGTTGAACGCGGCAGAAGGTGTTCCGCTGTTCTTTACGTTTGCGTATTGACCGTAAAGGGTCAAATCTTTCACAAAGTTGTAGTACACGCCAGCAGCAGCAGTGTTCATGTTGTAGTTGGTGGCTGAGTCTTTTGTGTTGTAGACACCAGCGTCAAATGACACTTTAGGTGACATGGCATACAAACCACCAACACCAGTTGTGTTGAGTTGCTTGTAAGTGGGTGTCTTTTGAGCAACTGCGATGCCCTTCAATGTGAAGTCACCCAACTTGTAGTTTGCACCCAAGATAGAACCACTAAAACCTGTCTGACCGTTGTAGCCAGCCACAGTGGCTTTCAAAGGACCATCGGCGTAAACGACAGAAACTGCGTTTTCGGCTTTTTGTGTCTTGGTGGCACCAGAGGTGTTGTTTTGTGGGATGAATTCAGCAGCGAAGGTCAAACCAGAAACGCTAGGAGCTGTGTATTTGATGGCGCCTGTTGCAATGGTTGCCAATGCACCGTCGATGTCAACGCTGGCCAATGCGCTGCCGTAGTTTGAACCTGATCTTGGATCGGCCATCAACACGCTGTCAAAAGCCAAGTTGCCTTGTGTACCCAAAGTGAAAGTGCCTGCATCGCTCTTGACGTAAACGTTGGCTTGGCGATTGAAGAGGTTGTTGGAGCCAAAAGCAAAAGTTTGACCGTTTGTGGGGTTGAGCAAAAAGCCGTTTTCAAGTTTGAAGCCGCCAGTGATGCCGCCTTCCATTTTTTTCTCAGCACTCAAACCCATGAAGTTGGGAGCGAAGCCACCAGTGATGAACTCTGATGTCGTGCCGTTTGGAGTGCCCTTAGCACCAGCGCCAGAAATGGTTGTGGATGCAATGCCACCGTCGAGCAAAGCGTAAAAGTAAAAACCCTCAGCGTGAGCTGCAACAGCACCGCTCAAACCCAATAAAGCGACCAGAGCTGATTTTTTGACAACTGACTTCATATTTTCTCCAAGTTAAAAAATGGTTGTTTGATTTGTAACCGGTTCATCCACGCAAAATGTAGGCCATCTTGAGTTTCATCAAAAAAGACTACAAAAGATTAACTTTTAAGGGTTAACCTCTATATTTTATGACAGCGTGATGAAAGACTTGGAGAATTACACTGTAAAACAACGAAAATACAACGCGCCAAAAAGGTGCGTAGAGACTTTGTTTGCGTGCACGCACCAAAAACAAACGCACGAGAGGGCGCGTTTAAACGGCGTGAATACCCAGCTTGGTGAACAAGGCTTGGTCCAAAGCCCAGTTTGGGTTGCCTGTGGTGAGGAGCTTGTCCCCATAAAAGATGGAGTTGGCTCCGGCCAAAAAGCACAACGCCTGTATACCGTCTCCAAGGGCTTGTCTGCCCGCTGAGAGCCTCACACGAGTGGTGGGCATCGTGATGCGAGCCACGGCAATGGTGCGCACAAACTCCAAGGGGTCGAGATCTTCCAAATGACTGAGTGGTGTGCCCTCCACGTGAACCAAGTGGTTGATGGGCACCGACTCTGGATAGGGTGACAAATTGGCCAATTGATGGATCAGACCTGCGCGCTGCGCACGACTCTCACCCATTCCAACAATGCCTCCACTGCACACGTTCATGCCTGCATTCCTGACGCTACCCAGGGTGTTCAATCGGTCTTCATAAACACGGGTGGTGATGATGTCGCCATAGAGTTCAGGCGTCGTGTCCAAGTTGTGGTTGTAGTAATCCAAGCCTGCCTCTTTCAAAGCATGGGCTTGAGGTTGCGTCAACATGCCAAGTGTGCAGCAGGCCTCCATCTCGAGGTCTTTGACCACCTTGATGAGTTCAGCCACTTTCTCCACATCACGATCGTGCAACTCTCTCCAAGCTGCACCCATGCAAAAGCGACTCGCGCCGTGTTGTTTGGCCTCAAGTGCTGCGGCGCGAACCTCTTCAACGCCCATCAATTTTGTGGCCTCAACCCCCGTCTCGTGGTGAACCGATTGGGGACAATAGCCGCAATCCTCAGGACAACCACCCGTCTTGATGGACAAAAGGGTTGAGAGCTGAACCTCGTTGGCATTGAAATGGGCTCGGTGCACAGCCTGTGCTTGGTGCATCAAGTCGTTGAAGGGCAAATCAAACAACTCTTGGATGCGCTTCAAACTCCAGCTCTCGGCTTGCGCATGGGCTACACCCGTCTTGGCAGACTTGGGGTGAAAGGTCACGGGCGCGCTTTGAACTTCGCTCATCTGAGCCTTGAGAGGGGAGTCGACCGTAGAATTCATGTTGAGCACTCGTTTTAGTTTCACCCCATTTTAGCGCTTCCAAGCCCTTGAGGTGTAGACTCTTGGCTTGACCGCCTGACAAGCCAAAACACGACAGGTGGCGTGAATTTTCGTTTGATCAAAAGCCCTTCATCCATGTCCTCTTCCCTGCCCTCGTCTTGGGTCAGTCGATCGCTGCAAAGTGTTTGGCATCCTTGCACACAAATGAAACAACACGAACAAGTGCCTCCCTTGTGCGTGGTCAAAGGTGAAGGCGCTTGGCTCACGGATGACCAAGGTCTTGTGTTCATGGATTGCATCAGCTCTTGGTGGACCAATCTCTTTGGTCATGCCAATCCAAGAATCAACTCAGCCATCAAGCATCAGCTCGACCAAATCGAGCACGTCATGCTCGCAGGTCTCACCCACCCGCCCGTCATCGAGCTCTCAGAAAAACTCGCTTCTCTCACAGCTCATCATTTGGGACACGCTTTTTACGCCTCAGATGGCGCCTCTGCCGTGGAGATTGCGCTCAAGATGAGCCATCACTTTTGGCGCATTTCGGGACAAACTCAAAAGCGCCGCTTTGTGTGCCTCAAAGGCAGTTACCACGGAGAAACGTTGGGCGCCTTGAGTGTCACCGATGTACCGCTTTTTCGACAAGCGTATGGAGAGCTCCTGAGTGAGCCCTTCATCGTGATGAGCCCAGACGCGAGAGGGGCCACCGCTGAGGAGAATGCGCAAGACGTCGCTCTTCGAGCCGCCCTCGAGCTCGAAGCTCTCTTTCAAAAGGAGGGCACTCAGATTGCAGCCTTCATCATTGAGCCCTTGGTTCAATGCGCTGGACAAATGGCCATGCACTCGCCCATTTACCTCAAGCGTGCTCGCGAGTTGTGTGACCAGTACGCAGTGCATTTGATTTGTGACGAAATCGCAGTGGGTTGTGGTCGCACAGGAACTTTTTTTGCAAGTGAACAAGCTGGGGTTTGGCCAGATTTTCTGACCCTCTCCAAAGGCATCAGTGGTGGCTACTTGCCTCTCTCTTTAAGCCTCACCACAGACACCATCTATCAAGCTTTTTATGCCGACACCATGGCGCAAGGCTTTTTGCATTCCCACTCCTACACCGGAAACCCCTTGGCCTGCACAGCAGCCAATGCTTGTTTGAGTATCTTTGAGACTGACCACGTGTTGCTTGGCAATCAAACCCGCTCCAAACAAATTGAAGCGGCATTTGAATGGGCCAAAAACGACGCCCGAGTTCAAAACTTTCGCCAAACTGGCATGATCCTGGCCTTTGATGTGGCACCCGATTGGGCCCTCCAACATCCAAGTTTTTCAAGAGATCTTTTCCAGCAAGCTTTGCGCGAGAGACTTCTCATTCGACCCATTGGCCACACCGTTTATGTGATGCCTCCTTACATTCTGGATGAAGAGCAAATCGCGTTCATGGGTCGTGGGGTCAAGGCGGCCCTGAATGCAACCTTGTCTTCCTCTAAGAACCACGCACTTGGCGAAATAAAGCCATGAACAACTCGGCACTTGTCCTGGCTCGCCATCAATTGCAGCAACTCCAAAGCGATCACTTGCTGCGCACGTTGAGAGTGGCAAAGACGGCCACGGCAGCGCATCAAACCTTTGGAGACAAAGCCTACCGGGCCTTTTGCTCCAACGACTATTTGGGCCTGGCCAACGACGCCTTGATCAACGCTGCACTGATTGAAGGGGTCCAACAATACGGATCGGGCTCTGGTGCCTCACACTGGGTGAGCGGTCACAGCCAAGCGCATGAGCATCTTCAAAGCCGCTTGGCGCGTTTTCAAAGCGAATACATTCCTGAGTGCACGTCACTTCTTTTCTCAACGGGTTTTGCCGCAAATTTGAGTGTCATCACAGCCCTCTCTCAATTGAGTGCTCCCGGTGAAGTCAGTCTTTATTCGGCCAATCTCAATCACGCCTCCATCATCGATGGTGTTCGTTTGGCTCAAAAAATGTTTGACGTCAAACTCACGCGCTTTGACACCAACGCGCTTGAAGCGTTGAAGGCGCAATTGGCCAATGACTCACGCCCCTTGAAAATCATCATCACCGATGCTGTCTTCAGCATGGATGGCCATATCGCTCCTTTGGCTGAGCTCCTTGATTTGGCCACACAATTTGATGCCCTGCTCATGGTTGACGATGCCCATGGCTTTGGGGTGCTTGGTGACAAAGGTCATGGGGTTTTGTCGAGCCTAAAACTGCACTCGGACAGATGGGTTTATGTCGGCACATTGGGCAAAGCGGCAGGGGTGAGCGGTGCTTTTGTGTGCGCCCAAAAGAGTCTCACCCAATGGATTTCTCAAAAAGCCCGCCCACACATCTACTCGACCGCATCTCCCCCGGCCTTGGCACATGCTTTGTGCGCAAGCCTTGACTTGATTGAAGGAGAGAGGGGGCAACAGAAAAGACGTCACCTGTCGCATTTGATTTCACTCTTCAAGCAAAAAGCAGTCTTTGAGCATTTTCAATTGATGCCAAGTGATACACCGATTCAACCTTTGATTTTGGGATCCAATGAGGTGGCCTTGAGCGTTTCAAAGGCCTTGGACGACCTGGGCTTCATGGTTCCGGCCATTCGACCCCCAACCGTGCCACTCAACACGGCAAGATTGAGGATCACTTTGTGTGCAGAGCACGATGAGACCGACGTCTTGGCGCTTGTTCAAACACTCAGAGACATTGAGTCCACCTTGTTTGGAAAATCAGCATGAATCCAAAAGGATTTTTCATCACCGGCACCGACACCGAGATTGGCAAAACATTGGCGGCGGCCGCATTGATCCTTCGCCTGAGGCAAGATGGCCAAGAAGTCATTGGCTTCAAACCCGTTGTGGCGGGCACTTACACCAATTCAATAGGCCTCAAGTGCAACGAAGACCTTGAAACGCTGCGGCTTGCCAGCGGAACCGATTTGAGCAACGATGCGATTTGCCCCTACATCTTGGACGAACCTGCTGCACCACATTTGGTGAGTGGCTCCAATGGCGTCACGTTGAAACTTCACGAAATGATTCAAAGTTTTGAGCGCTTGAGTGCTCAGTTCCAAACCGTGGTGGTCGAAGGTGCTGGTGGATTTTTGGTGCCCATCAACGAGACCGAAGGTTTGGACGATTTTGCCCAGCGCATTGGCTTGCCTGTGGTCTTGGTCGTTGGCATGCGATTGGGTTGCTTGAACCATGCCCTTTTGAGCGTACAAGCGGTGAAAGCCCGTGGACTTGAGTTAGCAGGTTGGATCGCCAACCAAATAGACCCACACATGGCACGTCAAACTGAAAATTTAGAGTCCTTGAAGACGCGCATTGATGCGCCGTTTTTAGGACTCATCCCTCATTTGAGCGAAGAACTCAAAAAGTCCGAACACTCACATTACTCGTGGTCCACCATTGAATTTGCGGCCCAACATTTGACCTTACCCTCATCGCTCAAGGGCTAAGCGCAACTGGAGGCAACTCTTTTTCCAAAGGAGTTGAAGGCTTCACAAGTTCAAATCGTAAACGATCAAGTAATGACCCATACATGAAAAAACCCCACAACTCGTGAGAGTCATGGGGTTCTTGATCTAACTGAATTCTAAACTGACATCAAGTCAGCTTTGGAATTAGAAAGTGTGCTTCACGCCCAACATGTATGCTGAGTTGTTGTTGGCAACGCCAGCAACTGCTGCATCTGTAGGTGCCCATCCGCCGTAGATTGGGGAAACGGCTGAAACGCCAGTGTTTTTAACTGTACCAGCACCGGCCACCAAAGTGGTACGGGGTGACAACTTGTAGCGAGCCATCAAACCAGTTTGTGTGGCTTTGTTGGCTGACACGACGTCGTCTTGCAATGTACCGTAGTTGGCATTGAGTTCCAATGCTGAACTAACGCTATATGTAACGCCAAGGCCTGTTGCTGTGCTGCCGTTGTTGGCAAGAGCAGTTGTACCAGACATTTTCAACTTGTTTTGAGCAACAGCAAATTTCCACTGACCCATTGTATATGTTGCACCAATCACGTTGACTTCCCAAGCTTTAGAGCCTGTGTTGTCGTTTTGTGTTGAATTGGCCAAACGAACCACAGCACCATTGCCGTCATAGTTCAATGTGTATGAAGAGATGTTGTTCACTGAACCACCAGCGTTGTAAGACTGCTTGGGGTTACCGAATTGGTAACCAGCAGAGAATCCGCTGAAAGAAGGTGTCTTGTAGCTGTAACCACCAACGAATGTGTTGGAGTCGCCGAGCAAACCAGGATTCACTGCTGCTGCTGAAGATGTGCTACCAGGAGTTGTTGACATGTAACCCAAGTTAGCAGGATTTGCACCGCCAGACAATGATTTCCATGAAGTCACGTTGTTTTGGTATGAAGTCAAGTTACCAAAACCAAATGAAGCTGAAGAGTTGGTGTTCACTTCACCTTGTGATGCCCACCACAAGTTGTCAGAACGGCCAATTTTCAAAGTACCGAATGATGTTGATCCAACACCAATGTAAGCAGCACGATTCCAGAAGTCTGGGTTCATTTGTGCATTGGCCGCATCAGTAGAAGCAGGAGCAGCAGCGGCAACAACGTTACCATTCAAACCGGTTGTGGTTGATGTAGCAGCTGATTTGCCAGTCATCAATGTGATTTCTGAACGCAAGTCAAAGAAAGCATTCAAGCCACCGCCCAAATCTTCATTGCTCTTGATACCCCAGTATGAAGCGCCGTCAGCGTTTGAACCAGAAGTTTGGATGCTTTTGCCGTTTTGTGAAGCGCCAACGAATTGTTGGTCCAAGTTACCATAAATGGTCATGGAAGATTGAGCCATTGCAGCTGTGGACATAGCGCCCAAAGCAGCAACCGATGCCATCGCAACGAGAGTTTTTTTCATGTCAAGGTTCTCCAATGTTTATTAAAGGCCTAAGTCGTTCAACAACGCCAAACAAGGCATTGTTGATCGACCTATGCCAACCCCCTTTTTGGGAAGTTGACGCTATTGCACCAGAGACTGACCCGACAAGCAAAGACTTTCGACGAAAAAAGGGCCAATGTGTTGCCCGGGGGTAACACAT
This sequence comes from uncultured Burkholderiales bacterium, assembly GCA_903865035.1. Classification (GTDB taxonomy): domain Bacteria; phylum Pseudomonadota; class Gammaproteobacteria; order Burkholderiales; family Burkholderiaceae_C; genus Limnohabitans. The sequence continues at coordinate 13,295 of CAIPII010000045.1, forward strand.
TGGCCCTTTTAAGAGTACTTTAGGTCACTTTTATCAGGGTAAACCCGATGTTTTATGACCGTTGAATGAACTTTGAGTTGGTTCTTGCTGGCAAGCTAAGCCGTCAACAAGAACCCGCTCTTCATCGGCTTAGAAGCGGTACTGAACGCCCAATGTAAAGCCAGTGTTGGTGGAGCTCAAGCCAGCTGTTTTTGCTGTGTCAAGACCACTTGATTTGGTGGAGTCGGCTTCAACAAACAAGTCTGTTGTGGTGTGCAAAGCGTAGCGAACACGAACCATGTAGCTGTTGAAGGTGTTGTCAGACAAACCAGCTTGTTGGATTTTGGTGTTGTAGTAAGCGCCAACGATGTTGTATGAACCCAATTGGTATGCAACACCGAAGTCGTTCACGTTCAACTTTGTGTCTTGTGTAGACACGCCGCCCAAAATGTAACCAGCGGGATTTGAGTAAGCTGAGTTGAGGAAGGTTTGTGCAACGGGCACAAAACCAGCAGGCGTTTTCATCTGTGCTGTACCTGCTGTCAACTTGAATCCGCTCACAGTGACGTTTCCACCAAATGTGTTCAAAGTTTGCTTCAAACCATTTGCGTCTTGAACGCTGTCACCAGAACCAGCAATGGTGAACATGGGTGTTGAGTACTTGGCCATGGCTTGTGTGCTTGAACCAGGTGTTTGGCTTCCAGCGTTACCAGCCAATGAGTAGGCCAAACCAACAGACAAGTTGTCAAATGTACCAACGTACTTGATGGTGTTGTCACGACGAACGGTGTAGAAGCTTGATCCAATCAACAAACCAAAAGGATTGGGGTTGAAAGCTTTAACACCAGTGTTTTGGTTGTTGTTGGTCATCTCAAGACCCATTGGATCGATGGCGTATGAACCTGTCAAATCGTAAGCGAAAGAGGTCACGCGACCGAAATCAACCATGCCCAAGCTGCTTTGCAAACCAACGCTTGCAGTGCGATCGAACAAAGTTGAGTTACCGTTTTGATAAACGGTTGTGGAAGTTGTGGGCACAGCTGAAGTGGTCACTGTGTTGCCAGTGGACTCGCCATTGCCGACTTTCAAACCGCTCTCAAGCTTGAAGTTGGCTTTGTTGCCGCTGCCCAAATCTTGCGATCCCTTGATGCCAAAGCGTGATGTGTTCAAAACGCCATTCAAAAACTGAGTTTGTGATTGTGTTGCACCAGCAGAAGTCTTGGCTCCGTTGGAGTCTTGACGGATACCCGCGTCCAACAAACCATAAACGGTGAAGCTCGATTGAGCCATTGCGCCAAATGAAGCCAAAGCAGCCAATGCTACGAGTGATTTTTTCATGTCAAATTTCTCCAAGGTTAATGAATTTCCAAAAAAATCGATTAATCAAAAAGAATTCAATCGACCCTCATGGTAAACCCCCATCAGCGGGAAGTTGAGCGTATTGAATCAGAAACAGATCACTTCAGCAAATCCTTTAAAACCTTGATTTCTAAAGGTTGTTGCAATGCAACATATTTATTTCAGTTTCATTTCCAATTGATGACAGATTTATTAAAATAAGTACTTTTGTGCTCATTTTAATTTTTTTAAAATTCACCTTAAAACGACATCTTTTCCATAATTCCGACACAATAGGGTCATGAACAACACCGACTCTTTGATATGCGCTTTTGATGATGCCTTGCGAACACTCTTCGCAAAGCCACATGCTTCGCGCGCAACACCCTCACACTCATCCCAAGGCCTTCGTGCAAGCGGCTCAAACAAGACTTCACTGAGTACTGCTGAGGCCGAACTCTCTGGCGCATTGATGCGCGTGAATCATGTGGGAGAGGTTTGTGCACAGGCTCTTTACAGTGCTCAGCGCTTGGCAACCAACAACCCCAAA
>CAIPII010000046.1 GCA_903865035.1 uncultured Burkholderiales bacterium
AGCATTTGGGTGAGCGTTTGGTGGGGCTCGATGGGACTCACTTTGATGTTGGGGGGTAACTTCAGGCTCATCTTCTCGATGCGCCCTGGCTCTTCTTCGCCACCAAAGAGGTAGGGCTGAGCATCGATTGGCACGCCGTAGTGATCTTGCAAAATGCCGCGGATCCACACGGGTGCAGTCATTTGGTACTCGGGAGAGGCGATCTTTTTGCCAATCAAGTCCTTGGGCTCTTTGATGCCACTCTTGGCGTTGACGTAAATGCAAGAGTGTCTGAAAAAGCGCGAGGGGAAAATGGGAATTGCAATGAAGGGTCTCTCGGGCTTGGCAAGGGTCACGCAGTAGGACGACAGAGACATCTCAGCAATGTCAAACTCCTTGAAGCGAGCCATTCTGAAGAATGTCTCTTCAACGGGCAGGTTCAAATAATTCAAGTCAATGCCGTCGACTTTGATTCGCCCATCCATCAAAGCCCTGGTGCGATCGTAATCCCAGCACGCAAAGCTCAATTGAAGTCGACTCATAAAAAATACTCCTGTAAGGTTTAAGTTAAATTGTTCTGATCTTTCAAACTCTCACGCTGTTGTGGGTTTGAACGAATCATTTTGAGGTTTGGGTGACCCCCCAAAGCTCAATGTGCCGAGCACGAGAGCAGTGGTTGGGCTAAGCAAAGGATTCTGTGGCCACAGGTGTGAGCTCCCTTGAAGGAACTCCATCTTGCAATCTTCAGATCATAACATTTCTATCAATCTTCATACGCGAGGCGACTTGGCTTGACCCCGACAAAAGCGCTCTTGCAAAAAGAAATCGATTTGCACCAAGCGAGTGCGTTAGGGCTTTTTCTCATTGTTTTTTAATGGGCACGACTTATGCTTTTTTTGTTACGATTGAGAAACTGATTCATTGTTTCAATGAGGGAGTCATCCATGTCACATGCACCACTGAATCCAAGCGGCCTGGGGTTTCACCTGCCTGTTGCCAACATGAAGAGTGTTTTTGATGCTTGCGAAGTTGAGAAAAAACTCTCCAAATTGAGGGACAGTGGGCAAATGCGAGAGCGCGAGAGTTTGTTCAATACCTACGAAAAGATGCTTGAGAGTGGGCCCGAGCGTTTCTCGGTCAAGCCCAGTGGCTTGCCAGACATGGAGGATCTCTATGACGCCTTGCCCAATTTTGTGTCTGCCTTGGATGAGGTCAAAAGGAACTTGGCCTTGGGGCAAGATTGCGGGGATCACCTGGAGTTGACCCCCATGCTCTTGCTTGGCCCACCTGGTGTGGGAAAGACCCACTTTGCTCGCCAAATGGCCGACTTGCTTGGCACGGGTATGAATTTGGTCCCCATGAGTTCAATGACGGCTGGCTGGTTGCTCTCAGGGTCTTCATCCCAGTGGAAGGGTGCGCGTCCCGGTAAAGTCTTTGAATCCATCGTTGAGGGTCAATACGCAAACCCAGTGATTGTGGTTGACGAAATCGACAAAGCCAGTGCCGATGCGCAATACGATCCCTTGGGAGCCCTTTATTCATTGCTTGAGCATGACACGGCCAGTCACTTCACGGATGAATTTGCTGAGGTCGCCATTGATGCGAGTCAAGTCATTTGGATCATGACGGCCAACGACGAAAGAGCCATTCCCAAGCCCATCATGAACCGAATGAACGTCTTTGAAATCGAGCCTTTGAGCGCAGAGGCTGCTCAAAAAATCGCCAGACGACTGTACCAAAGCATTCGCAGCGAGCATGGATGGGGGAAGTACTTTGATGAGGAGCCCACGCAAGGCTTGATTGAGCGATTGGCGCAACTCGCTCCGCGTGAGATGCGCCGCGCTTTGATGACGGGATTTGGAAACGCCAAACTGGCCGCACGCGAGCAAGTCCAAATTGAGGATTTGCCGCTCTGTCATGAGGGCAAGAAAAAGGTGGGATTTTTATCTTGATCTGCATTAAATGAAGGGCGTCAAGTCAATCTGGATTGTGTTGTGGTTGAGTCTATTGGGCGTGCTGTTTTCGCACGTGGGCTTGCAAGCCGATGACAACGGACACTTGCTCAATTTAGATGGTCGTCTCATCGATGTGCTGGGGGAATGGAGTCAATTTCAGACCAAATTCACGCGCAATTGCGACAACGTCCATGCGCTTGGTTTGGCTGAGCCCCTCTCAATGAGCGCACTGCGAGCCATTCAGGCCTACAGTCCGCCCGACTCTGAGTCTGCAACACTGCAAAGTTTGATCCAAGACGACCAATGGCTGTTGGCTGAAGTTCAATTTGAGAGCTTGTTGCCTGCTGTCATCATGCTGCATCAAACGCCTGAGCGCTTGGAGTTGCTTGATCAATCGATTTGGAGTGGTTCAACAGAGCCTTGGAAGGCCGCTCCTCGAATTCGGGCGTATTTGCGCCAGACAGCACCCAACGGGTCCCATTCCTTGATCGAATGTTTTGATGCGCACAACCGTTCATTTGACAATTGAATCTTTGCTGGCGTTGCAATTGAGAGCATGTTTTGCGGCCTACTGAGTTACGCTTGTTACGCTAGCCTTGTGTGTCAAGTGTTTGCCAAAATTGACGATCTCCAAAGTATGGGGGTAGATTCTTACAAGACCAACCCCTTCCAAAGCGAGTTGAACATGCCCAACTGAGATCGCGCGCTTTGATTGCGATTAAATTTCGCTTTGAGTTTTCTTTGATCACGGAGTCCGTCATGTTAGTCAATTTCATCATCGCCATGACCTGTTTGACCCTGGTGATGCTCTTTTGGTTGATCAGCATGGATTGATCGGCTCGGTGCTTGAACTGCATGCCTTCACCTCTTGCGTTCATTGATGGTTGATCTGCACTTTTGTTCCGTGCTGTTCAAAAACACCCTTGCAACTTGATGGTAAAAGTTTGAATCGCAAGGTTGTCATCAAATTGTCATTCGCTGCTGTCAGGATCTGAGAACTTAGCAGAGGATGCAATGAAAAAATTCGAATTCAATTTCAAAACCTATTTAGAGCGACTCGATGACTTGGACGAAGAGCTTGAGGTCGAGCTCGACGAAGAGGTGTTTGATTCATCTTCAATCACCCCAGAGTTGCGTGCAGAGCGTCATCAGTACTTCAAAGAGTTGTTCCGCTTGCAAGGAGAGTTGGTCAAACTCCAAGATTGGGTGGTTCATAAAAAATTAAAGATTGTGGTGCTATTTGAAGGTCGAGATGCGGCAGGCAAAGGTGGAGCAATCAAGCGAATCACTCAAAGGCTCAACCCCCGTGTGTGCCGAGTGGCTGCTTTGCCTGCACCCAGTGAGCGCGAAAGATCCCAGTGGTATTTCCAGCGCTACGTGTCGCAGCTGCCTGCGGGAGGAGAGATCGTCTTGTTTGACCGAAGTTGGTACAACCGAGCTGGCGTTGAGCGAGTCATGGGTTTTTGTAGCGATGAGGAATACGAGGAGTTTTTCGTCACCACGCCTGAGTTTGAAAAAATGCTATTGCGCTCAGGCATCATTCTCATCAAGTATTGGTTCTCCATCACCGACGACGAACAGTATTTGCGCTTCATGACGCGCATCAATGATCCGCTCAAGCAATGGAAACTCTCTCCAATGGATTTGGAGTCTAGACGCCTGTGGGAGGCTTACACGAAAGCCAAAGAGACGATGATTGAGCGCACCCACCGCCCAGAGGCACCTTGGTGGATTGTGGCCGCTGACAACAAAAAGAGAGCTCGCATCAATTGCATCAGCCATCTTTTATCCCAAGTGCCGTATGAAGAAATTGAACGTCCATTGGTCGAGTTACCTGCACGTGTTTATAACCAAAATTACTTGCGCGGTCCCATTCCAGCGGATATGTATGTGCCCGACGTCTTCGCTCCAGAGGAAAAGCTTTAAGCTTGAACGTCAACTCGAGGCGCTTTTTGCGCCGCTTGAAATGAACCTTTTTGAATGCTCTTGGGGTTGAGTGTCGTTGCGTGATCAAACACCTTCAACCCCAAGCTTTTCAACTCTCGACCAATTTTTTGGGCCCAAGGCATGTTCGAGCTTTGCAGCGCACTGCTCAACTGGCTCATCAAGACATGGTTTGCAAGGTAAGGCGCGGCATTGATCAGAGCAATGAAGCAGTGCCTGGCACCTTCTAAATTGGCCATCTGAAGTGCTCTGAGCAATTCTGCAAGCCTTTGCTCCTTGGGCGCCTGGGCAGACTGCATGTAGGACTCACCCTTTGACCAAGGGAGGCTGGATGCGTCGATTTTGAAGCCAAAATACTCTGACATGATGTCTCTCCGCTTGGGGGTGTTGCACATGGGGGAGATCGGCGGGATCACCCTCTCACCAATAAAATCGGTCTATGATGTGTTTTCTTGATGGCGCTTGAGAGCACATCAGTAACAGAACCCTCAAAGGAATTCGCCGTGAATCCACAAAACGCTGACCACTCAAGCTCCGCTCTCCCACCAAAGTCAAGGTTGGGCCTGGGTTGCATGGGCATGTCCTATTTGTACGGACCATGTGATGAAGCTCAAAGCATTCGCACCATTCAAAGGGCCGTTGATCACGGTGTGGAGTACATTGACACGGGAGATTTTTACGGATCAGGTCACAACGAAATGCTCATTGCCAAGGCCTTGGAAGGAGGCAAAAGGCAAAAGGCCATTTTGTCGGTCAAGTTTGGCGCTCTCAGAGGACCGGATCATTCATGGTTAGGCATGGATGGGAGAGCTGCGGCGGTGAAAAATGCCTTGGCTTGCTCGCTACAGCGCTTGAAGACCGACTACATAGACATTTACCGACTGGCCAGGCTAGACCCCAACGTGCCGATTGAGGAGACAGTGGGTGCGATGGCAGACATGGTGAAAGCCGGTTATGTCCGAAAAATTGGTTTGTCTGAGGTGGGTGTTGAGACGCTCAAGAGGGCCTCTAAGGTGGCGCCCATTGATGATTTGCAAATGGAGTACTCTGTCGTTTCACGCTCAGCAGAGAGTGCCATTTTTCCTGCAATGAAGGAATTGGGAGGGCAGGTGAGTGTGTATGGAGTGCTCTCGCGAGGATTATTGGCTGGAACAGTCCCTCAATCCAGTGCGGACTACAGGGTGCACTTGCCTCGATTTGAAAGAGCTAACTTTGAGCGCAATCAAAGGATCATCTCTCACTTGAGCGAGTTGGCTCTTGGGCACAATATGAGCTTGACGCAGTTGTGTGTGGCATGGGTGTTAAAGCAGTCGAGCGCTTGGGGCCTACCCATGGTGGCTGTACTGGGATGCAGGCGTGAAGATCAGCTCGATGAAGTGCTGGGTGCTTTATCGGTGGAATTGGAGCAAGAAACGCTCTTGAGCATTCAAAAAATCATGGATCAGAACCCTGTGGCTGGGGAGCGTTATGCGCCCATGCAAATGGCGCACTTGGACAGTGAACGCTAGAGCACACAGGCTTTGAAAATCAAGGCTTGAGAGGTCAAGCCTTGATGGGTCAAGTCTTGATGAGGCCTAGGATACGCTCACGCACGGTCTGCAAATTGGAATTCAAGATCCTGATCTTTTTCATGCGGCTGCTTTCACCACTGACAATTTGAATGTTCGATTTGGGCTCATCCAGGCTCTTGGCAATCCAGGCGATCAAGCTCGCATTGGCCTGGCCATCTGTCGCTTGAGCTTGAAGGGAAACTTTGAGTCTGTCACCATGCAGTCCGATCCAAGCTGTTTGCTTGGCTCCAGGCTGACAATGAAGCCATAATTCAACACCTTGGTAGGATTTGGATTCAAAACTTTGGATCCAGGTGGGGTTCATGTTGGGGCAATTGCTGTTTTGAGGGAATCGGATGACAGAAAATTTTAATGCACGCTTTGCGCCCAGGCTGATTTTATTCAGTGGTCACGCTGGAACGGGTAAAACCACCCTGGCCAAAAGGGCCATCGCCCAAATCATCAAAAAAACCAATCAGGATTATTTTTTCCTGGACAAGGACACTGCATTTGGCGCTTTCAGCTCTCACCTGATGGAAGTTGCAACCGGTAACCCCAATGATCGCGACAGCCCCTATTACCTCACTCATCTGAGGGACTGGGAATACAAGGGCTTACTGGACATCGCAAGAGAAAATTTAGCGCTGGGGGTCAATGTGATTTTGGTGGGACCGTTTTCCAAAGAAATCATGAACCAAGACATGTTTGATCCACTCAAATTGGAGTTGCCACCCCAGACCTGCATTCGCGTAGCATGGATTGATTTGTCAGACTCAGAGGCCAAAAGCAGGATCATGCACCGTGCCGATCCCAGAGACGATTGGAAATTGGCACACTGGGAGGATTACCTCAAAAGACGTGTGAATCCTCCTGAGCACCTTTGTCTTAAAAGATTTGATAACACCGAATTTGATGCAGAAAACTTCGAGCGTTTGATCGATTTTTTGGTGAATTGAAGATTGAATTGAAACCTCTCTTGAATGACGCTTTTGTCATGATCAGTGGTCAAAGTGGGGGTGCTTTTCAATCATTTTCAACTTTAAAGGCTATAGGGTGAGCATTTGGCCTGATTTTTCACTCCAAAATGGTTGATTCATGAGCCTTGATTCTTTGATCCACCGGTGCCAATGGCAGTTGACTTCTCCTGCATGACGAAGATGTCATTTATAGACGATTACTTTTCCGTAAGATGTCTGCATGGTAATCAAATTCATCACTGTTGTTTTGGCCTTCTTTCCTGTCATGGTATGGGCAGTCGGTGACGAATGCATCAACGAGCAGAACGAGAATTTGAAGCATTTGTGCTTGGCCAAAGAGCATGCGAGTGCCAGTTATTGCGATAAGATCACTTCAATGGGAACCAAGATGGAGTGCATCATGACTGTGCGAAACAGGCAGCGTGAATTGACGTGGAGCATTAAGCCAATGGACATGTCCAAAGTCGTAAGCCTGAAATAATTCACCACGGGTAGACTTCCCATTGCGGCGAATTCTCGCAATGGTCTTATTTCTTTAAAAGTCTCAAATAAAACCCACAAGCTGTAATACTGAGTTTTGTAGCTTTTCCATTGATTTTTTGAAAATCAAGAGCTGAGTCGAAAAATATAGATTTTCTCAATGAAATCAAAGTCTTAAAGACGTTATCTTGAATTCATGAGTCAAATCTGTGTACCCATATGTTAGGCGGCGAACATAGTAAATCAACAATTGACATTACATTAACCCATGGTTAATGGGTCAATACAATGACTAATATTGCAAGCGAATTCAACAATCAGTTGTTGTCTGTCTTGCCAGAGGATGTAAAAAAACGCTGGCATTCAAAGCTCGAATTGGTAGATCTACCACTCGGGACGGTTCTGTACGAATCGGGAAGAAACATGAGTTTTGTTTACTTTCCCGAGAACTGTATCGTTTCACTCTTGTTTGTCCTTGAAAACGGATCCTCGGCAGAAATTGCTGTGGTGGGTTTTGAGGGAATGGTTGGAATTTCATTGTTCATGGGAGGCGAGACCACACCCAGTAGAGCGGTGGTTCAAAGTGCGGGAAAAGCTTATCGTTTGAGCTCGATCTTTTTAAAGGATGAATTTGCGCAATCTTTTCCCATCATCCATCTCTTGCTGAGATACACGCAAGCTTTGATCACCCAGATGACGCAAACTGCCGTGTGCAACCGACATCACACTTTGGATCAGCAATTGTGTCGCTGGTTGTTGTTGAGCCTAGATCGTTTGTCGGGCCCAGATTTGGTGATGACCCAGGAGTTGATCGCCAACATGCTAGGGGTTAGAAGAGAGGGGGTGACAGAAGCTGCGGGACAACTTCAACGTGCCAATCTCATCAGCTATACAAGAGGGCGCATCAAAGTGCTCGATCGCTTGGGGTTAGAGAAAAGATCTTGTGAATGTTACGCTGTGGTCAAAAAAGAATACGACCGTTTGCTACCCAATGTGGTTGCCACATGAGAAATAGCAAAGCATTATTTTGATCTTGGTTAGGGATGAAATATTAAAACGAGTCCCTATTATGAAATTTCTCGGTTGATGACAGAGTGAAGCATGTCATGATTTACGATGACGATGCTGCGATTGTCAACCAAGATCATGCCATCTTTGATGAACTTTGATAAGGCGCGGGTCACCGTCTCGTGCGTCAGCCCTAAAAAACTAGCAATATCTTGTCTTGACATGCTCAGATTTAAATCTGTACGAGAGTAACCACGCTCGTGATGACGAGCGCTTAAATTTAGCAAGAAGATTGCAATTCTTCCCTCAGCTTTGAGGCTTCCAAGTGTGAGCATTTCAAAGTTTTCACGAGCAATTTCTTTGCTCAATAGCTTTCTGATGTGAGCTTGCAAGCTGTCAATGGTTTTTGCAATTTCATCTACTTTTAAATATGGAATGATGCAAACCTCTGAGTCTTCGAGAGCATAGGCGCTGCAGTTGTGGCCCTCATTGAGAGCGCTCCCAAATCCCAAGTAGTCTGAACGAGTGTAAAAGCCAAGAACTTGATCTGAACCGCTTTCATTGGATATAACCGTCTTGAAGTAACCAGTTCGAACAACATACATGGAGATGAATTGAGAGCTTTGTCGAAATAAAGACATGCCCCTTTTGACTTTTACGCGTTGTGTGACCAAGGCATCAATGTCAGTCATTTCATTCACATTAAGACCGTGTGGCATGCACTTAGTGAACAAGCTGCATTGCGTGCATTTCATGCGCGAAGACAGTTCGCCTTTGATTTTCATATCCATGATTGGGCTCCAAACAAGTGATGAAAAAATACTCTATGTGAAAATAAATCAAATAGAAATAAAGGTTTTGATG
>CAIPII010000047.1 GCA_903865035.1 uncultured Burkholderiales bacterium
ACCAAGGCGTGATCCAAGTCGATGCCCAAAAGCCCCAAATGCGCCCCAATGAGTCCTGCCCACAAAAGGGGCTGGGTGAGGGCGTCTGGCAAGAGGTGGTGTGCCAGATCGATGAAGGTCAAACAAAGGAGGGCACTGCCCAGCGCCGACCACAGCAAGGCGCACAGGTAGAGTGCGGGAATGCCAAGCAAGAGGGGTTCGTTGGGGATGGGGTGAGACAAGAACTGGTGAGCACAAAATCCCCACCAAAGTGCACTCAAACCCTCAACGAGTGGGTATTGCCATGAAATAGAGGCTTGGCAATGCTGGCATTTGCCGCCTTGCAAGACAAAGCTCAAGAGCGGCACGAGCTCTCGCGCTTTGAGAGGCGTCTTGCAATGTGGACAGTGCGACCCTGGGCTCGACAATGTGAGGGCTTGGGGGTCCTTCTCTGAATGGGCCTCAAGCATCATCTTGGGCAACCTCAAGATCACCACATTGCAAAAACTCCCCATCACAAGACCCAGCAAACCCCAAAGGGCTTGGATCAAGAGGCTTTGAGAGAGCATGGTGAAGACCTCAAAGCTCGTGTTCTGAGAGCGAGGGGTCTGGCGTCAACCCGTGAGACGTTGCTGCCTTTTCGAGCAAACGCGCTTGCATCTCCATGAGCAAATTGAAGATGTCCATGATGTCCCAATTGAGCAATTCAGCCATGCGTTGAACGACCCAGCGCGCCTCTGACGCACTCACCACGCTCTCACCCACACTCAGGCCTTGAAGGATGCGCTCGATGACATCATGCTCGGTGATGTTCAAAGAGCCCATCATGTTGAGTGCGGTTTGGCAAACCATTTGCGCCAAGTCTTCGCAAAAGTCGTACCTGGCACTGATGTGCGAGAAGGGTTCGCTCAATTTCGCATGAGGGCGAAGCGGGTCCTTAAAGAGTTCACTGAAGGACTGGGGAATGAAAATTTGTTGAGCATCGTGCATGGTGTCGATTGTGCATGAATGAGCTCAAGATGGATCACGAGAAAACACCGTGAAATTGATTTTTTTGGGTCTTTGCATTGCGCCTGCGTTTTGAGGGCCAAGTTCCAGCTCAAGCCAGGAAGTCGCTTGATTTTGTGATTCCGCTATGATGAACGCTGTTTCTCCATAGGTAACAACTTGATTTAAAATCCCATGAGAACATGAAGTGCGGGAAGTTCAAAGCAGGCATCAATTGGGGTCAATTGCCCCTGGTTGAAGCCTCTTTGGGGTGACTCATTTATCATGATCCAGACCAGATGCGGACAAAGTGTCTGGTGGCCAAATTTTTTGAAAGGGCATTTTTGTGCAACGTCGTCATTTTTTACAATGCTTACCCGCTGCGTCATTGGCGCTCAACACTGGTCTAGAGGAAGCGTTTGCGCAAGACGCTTGGCCCCAAAAAGCCGTCAAATTGGTGGTTCCTTATTCGGCCGGGGGGAGTGCAGACACTTTGGGCCGCATGGCCAGTCTTGGACTGGCAGACGCCTTCAAGCAACCCTTTGTGATCGACAACAAGGGGGGAGCCGGTGGCATCATTGGATCAGAGTTTGTCAAAAACACGGCGCCTGATGGCTACAACTTGGTGGTCTCTGGAATTGGTTCACACGTGATCGCGCCAGTGGACAATCCCAATGCGTTTGATCCCATTAAGGATTTTTCTCACATTGCCGTTTTGGGCGGTCCCCCTTTGGCTTTGGCCATCAATGCCAACGTTCCAGTCAATGACTTGAACGGCTTCATCGAGTACTGCAAAAAATTACCTGGAGGACTCAGTTGGGCCTCACCTGGTAAAGGGACTCATGGCTATTTGATTGGCAAGCTGTTCCAAAGCATCACCAAGTCCCCGATGGTCCATGTGGGCTACAAAGGTGCGTCACCGGCCATGGCAGACTTGGTGGCTGGGCAAATTCCAGCCTCCTTCACCACGCTCACCACGGCTAGTCCTCACATTTTGGGCGGTCGTCTAAGGGCGTTGGCGGTGTCATCGAGCAAGCGCATGAAAGAATTTCCCAATGTTCCGACCTTTGCCGAGTTGGGATTCAAGCAGTTGACGTCCGTCACGTGGTTTTCGCTCTCGGGCCCCGCTGGCATGTCTCCTGCGTTGATGAACCGCATCAATGCAGAGGTCAGGCGCATCATGCACACCGCTTCTGTGCAGGAGCAATTGGCCAAGGATTCCATGGAGACCTTTGACTGGGATGTGACCAAGTTCAATCAATTCTTTGTGAGCGAGGTCAAGCGTTGGAGCCCCTTGGCTGCGGGTCTCAAGGGAGAGGATTGATCGATCGGGTTGGAGTGTGTAGCCCAGGTAGAAGGGCTACACATCACGTTGGGTAAGACCTCTTGGTTCAAGTCTCGATGGTGACTTCGTCAGACTCGATGTGGGTTTTGTAGGTCTTCAAAGGAATCATGCAAGGAGGGGCTGTGGGCTCGCCTGTTTTGATGTTGAAGGCGCCATTGTGAAAGTCGCACTCCACCTCATCTCCGTTGATTTCGCCTTCCGAGAGTGAACCTGGTCCGTGCGTGCAAACGTCATCGGTGACATAGTACTCGCCGTTCAAGTTGAAGACCGCCAAGGTCAAACCATTTTTTTCGATTTTGATGGCTTTTCCCTCTGAGACGTCCGATTTTTTACACAATGAAAGATATTGACATGCGGCTGACATTTGAAAACTCCTGTTGACAAAAACTACCCCTCAATGATAACCTCGTTTCTGATACAAGAACCATGTTCCTGCATAGAGAACGACAAATGGTCAAAGCTTCTTTTTCTAAGAAGCTTAATCAAAACGATTTCCGAAGTTCACTTCAATTTCACACTTGACACTTTCTTGGAGCTTACTCAATGCTAAAAAAAGAACAAAATGATTTGGTCACGCAAACCGGACCGGGTACGCCAATGGGCAACTTGTTTCGCCGCTATTGGTTGCCCGCGCTTTTGTCCGAAGAGTTGCCAACCCCTGACTGCCCGCCTGTCAAGCTTGAGTTGTTGTCTGAGAAGTTGCTCGCCTTTCGCGACACCTCAGGACGCTTGGGATTGATCGATGAGTTTTGCGCCCACCGTGGCGTGTCTTTGTGGTTTGGTCGCAATGAAGAAAACGGCATCCGTTGCCCCTATCATGGTTGGAAATACGACGTGACGGGTCAGTGCGTTGAGGTCCCCTCCGAGCCCGATGAGAGCGGTTACTGCGAGAAGATCAAGCTCAAAGGCTACCCCATGGTTGAGCGCGGCGGTGTGATTTGGGTCTACATGGGTCCTCCCGAGCTCACCCCACCTTTGCCCGAGTGGGAGTTTGCCACCGTGCCTTTGGATCAGACGTACATGTCCAAGAGACTGCAAGACTGCAATTGGCTCCAAGCCATGGAAGGCGGCATCGACTCAAGCCACGTTTCTTTCCTTCACGGCAGCAGCTTGTTGCACGATCCTTTGTTCAAAGGAGCCAAGGGAAACCAGTACAACCAAAACGACTTCAAGCCTGTCTTTGAGGTGGTGGACGCGCCTGGAGGCCTCTTTGTGGGTGCGAGAAGAAACGCAGAAGACGACCAGTACTACTGGCGCATCACACCTTGGATCATGCCCACCTTCACCATGGTGCCTCCCCGTGCGGATCACCCCATGCATGGACACTTTTGGGTCCCCATCAACGACACACGCTGCTGGGCTTGGAGTTTTGATTACCACCCCACCCGTGCACTGACTGCTTCAGAGCGTCAAGCCATGATCGATGGTCACGGTGTGCACGTGGTCGTGGACAAGAACTACGTTCCCTTGCAAAACAAGGACAACGATTACCTGATGGACCGTGAGGCACAAAAGGCCAATCTCTATTTCAGCGGCATCAAAGGCATTGGCATGCAAGACGCCTCTTTGCAAGAGAGCATGGGCCATATTCAAGACCGCACTCGCGAGAATTTGGTCTCCACCGACAACGGCATCATCATGGCGCGTCAACGCTTGATGAAGGCGGCCAAAGCGCTCATGGACAATCCTGCGATGGATTTGCCCGGTCTCTCCCCAGAGGACCAAAAGGTGCGCTCTGTGGCGGTGCTTTTGAAGAAAGACCAAGTCTACAAAGAAGCCGCCAAAGAGCATTTCAAAGCGGTGCCTGGTAAGCCTCAGCAAAGCGTTTGATCGCTCTCTTGGGTGTCGCTCAAATCGTGCGACACCCCTTCAGCGCTTCATTGCGCATGAGCCTGTGTGCCAAGGCATTGCGGTCCAAGCACTTGGCGCCCAAGCGCTTTCATCCCCTTTCAAACCCCACATAGGAGTCCCAATCACATGGGCCAATCATTTCAAGCTGCTGTCGCCGTGCCAGGGGGCAAGATCGAGATCCAAACGTTTCAAACTCCCGAGCCAAAGCCCGAGAGCGGGCTCATGAAAATCGAGCTCACTGGAGTTTGTGGAAGCGATTGGGGGTATTTCCAAAACCTACCCAAAACCCGTGGACCCGTGATCTTGGGTCACGAGATCGTGGGTCATGTGCAATCCATGGGACACATAGCCGCCAAGAAATTTGGCGTCAAGGAGGGCGACCGGGTTGCGCTTGAAGAATACCTTCCCTGTGGGCATTGTGATTTTTGTCGCAGTGGGGATTTTCGCCTTTGCAACGCCACCGATTGGCGCTTGGGTGGCAATCGATATGGAGCGACGGGGCTCAATGTGGGCTCTGGTCTTTGGGGCGGATACAGCCAATACCTTGAGCTTGACATCAACACCGTCTTTCACAAAGTACCTGACGCCTTGGAGTCCAAGTACGCGGCCTTGGCGCTACCCATGTCCAATGGCATTGAGTGGACCTATTTGCAAGGGGGCTTGGGGCCTGGGCAATGCGTTGTCATTCAAGGACCGGGACAACAAGGATTGTCTTGTGTGGTGGCGGCCAAAGAGGCTGGTGCGCAGATGATCATCGTGACGGGCTTGAACACGCCCAATGACAAAAAGCGTTTGGCCATGGCCAAGGAACTTGGCGCGCACCACACCTTGGCCATTGGAGACGATGACGTGCTTGAAGGCGTGGCCAATTTGACGGGCGGTTTGATGGCCGACTTGGTCATCGATTGCGCCTCAGGCGGGACAGAGTCCGTTGTGATGGCGCTGCAACTTGCGCGCAAAAAAGGCCGTGTGATTTTGGGTGGTCTCAAAAGCACCAAGGTACCCGCTTTTGACAGCGACATGATCATCGCTCGCTTTTTGACCGTCAAAGGCATGAGGGGGCACAGCTACGAGTCCGTTGAGATGGCGCTTCAATTGATTGCACAAAACAAGCATGGTGTGCAACGCATGAGCACCCATCAATTTGCTTTGTCTGAGACCGAGTTTGCTCTTAAAACTTTGGTGGGCCAAGGCGCTGAGGACGCGGTGCACATGACCATCAATCCCTGGGCCTAAAGCCACTAAGATTGCAAACGGGCGTTGATTGGCAACGCCTTCTCTTGCGCCTCGCTCAAAGGCCAAGACACGATCAGTGTGAGTCCACCAGGGGCTTGCGAATCACCAGCAAGAAGAGCTGAGCTTTGCACCGGGTCGACCTCAATGCTCAGCTCTTGTTCAAAGGGCGCCAATTGCAAGAGCCAAGCGCCTTGATCGTCTTGGATTCGGCCCTTGAGTCTCAAAAGGCTGGAGCCCAAGATGGACTTGAGTGACTTGATGTCCAACAATACTCTCTCGTGATCCGCATTCCCGTCTATCGGCCAAAAGAGGGACCTGGCTTGGTGAGCGCTGTGCTCATGATCGTGATCGTGATCGTGTTCATGACCGTGTTCATGGCCATGGTGGTGATGTTCGTGTTTTGCTGTATCGTTGTCTGCTTTGGGATGGCAAGCGTTGAAGTCATGCGCTTGGTGCAAGGCCTTGAAGACGACTTGAACGGGCAAGCTGGCGTGTCCAGACATCAAGATGGGGGTGTGTTGATGGGACTCGGCCAACAACTCCTCTAAATTCAAGCGAAGCACTTCAAGTTGTTGTGGATCTACCAAATCTGTTTTGGTGAGGATGCACACATTGGCCGCCTTCAATTGTTCGCGAGCTTCAGGGTGAGATTGCAGCACTTGGGGTGCCGTGCTTGCACTCAAACAGGTGATGGTGCCCATGCATTCAAAGCGTTCTTTGACCAAAGCGCTCTCTTCAAAGGACGCCAAAATGGGAGCAGGCGATGCCAGTCCTGTGGTCTCAATGACGAGGTTGGGAAACCTTGGAATTCTTCTCTC
>CAIPII010000048.1 GCA_903865035.1 uncultured Burkholderiales bacterium
GCCCCCTTATGGGAGTCGGCAAAGAAGTTTTTTATGGCTGGAACCCCACATGAAATCGGTATGTTTGTTTTTACCGATGCGCAAGAAGTTCCGCAAGGGACATTTCGAATTGAACATCCTCACCGCCATGGCCTGAGTTTGGATGGCGAGCGGCTGAAGCCAGCCCGAGTTGACTGGCAAAACCCAGATCAATTGCGCTTCGTGCTCACCGAGGGCAAGAAGCGTCAAATCAGGCGAATGTGTGAGCAAGTCGGACTCAAAGTGGTGGGTTTGAAGCGCATTCGCATGGGACGGGTCGTTTTGGGCGCTTTGCCGGTTGGTGAATGGCGTTATTTGGGCAAAGATGAGCACTTTTAGCGCACAAAGAATCAATTTTTAGGCGTTTTTGACGCCGAACGCTTCCCCCTTGAAATCCCCGGGCCCATCCCCATCTTCACAAGAGATCATTTGGGGCTAGGCCCTTTTTTATTCTTTTCAAAAAAACCATGACCAAGCAAACCCATGCCTTTCAAGCCGAAGTTGCACAGCTGTTGCACCTAGTGACCCATTCCTTGTATTCAAACAAGGAAATCTTTTTGAGGGAGTTGATCTCCAACGCATCGGATGCGTGCGACAAATTGCGCTACGAAGCTTTGAATCACCCCGAGCTCTTTGAAGACCAATCCAATTTGGAGATTCGTGTCACCTTTGACAAAGACAAGAAAACCCTCACCATCTCCGACAACGGCATTGGCATGAGCCAAGCCGAGGCGGTTGACCACTTGGGCACGATCGCCAAAAGTGGCACCAAGGAGTTCATGTCTAAGTTGGAAGGTGCACAAAAGGCCGATGCCAAGGAGCAGGGCTCTTTGATCGGGCAGTTTGGCGTTGGTTTTTACTCGGGCTTCATTGTGGCCGACAAAATCGTGGTCGAGACTCGCCGCGCGGGCTTGAGCCCATCTGAGGGCGTGCGTTGGACCAGTCCTGGCACGGGTGAGTTTGAGGTGGAAACCATCGAGCAAGCCAAGCGTGGCACGAACATCATTTTGCACATGAGAGAAGATGCGCTCGAGTACTTGAGTCAGTGGAAGCTCAAGGGCATCATTGGTAAATATTCTGATCACATCTCGTTGCCCATTTTGATGCTCAAAGAAGAGTGGAAGGACGGAGAGAACGATCAACCCGGTCAAATGGTCACAACCAACGAGTGGGAGACCGTCAACAAAGCCAGTGCACTGTGGACTCGGCCCAAGAAAGATTTGAGCAAAGAGGACTACCAGTCCTTTTACAAGGCCATCTCTCACGACTTTGAGGATCCTCTGACGTGGAGTCACAACCGAGTCGAGGGCAGCACCGAGTACACACAGCTCTTGTACATCCCAAGCAAGGCCCCGTTTGATTTGTACAACCGCGACAAGAGAGCCGGTGTGAAGCTTTATGTCAAGCGCGTCTTCATCATGGAGGACGCCGAGGCCTTGATGCCCGTTTACTTGCGCTTTGTCAAAGGCGTGGTGGACTCGGCCGATTTGCCGCTCAACGTGAGCCGCGAGTTGCTCCAAGAAAGCCGCGATGTGAAAGCCATTCGCGAGGGCAACACCCGTCGCGTGCTCTCCATGCTCGAGGACTTGGCCAACAAAGACCACGCCAAGGATGATGCGAGCGAAGAGGACAAAGCACTGGCTGGTCAGTACACCAAGTTTTACGAGTCCTTTGGAGCGGTGCTCAAAGAAGGTTTGGGTGAGGACTTCACCAACCAAGAAAAAATCGC
Source organism: uncultured Burkholderiales bacterium (assembly GCA_903865035.1). Classification (GTDB taxonomy): domain Bacteria; phylum Pseudomonadota; class Gammaproteobacteria; order Burkholderiales; family Burkholderiaceae_C; genus Limnohabitans. The sequence continues at coordinate 1,748 of CAIPII010000048.1, forward strand.
CAAGTTGTTGCGCTTTGTGAGCACCAAGAGCATTGCCGAGAGCGACAAGCCAAGTGTGACTTTGTCCGAGTACAAGTCTCGCATGAAGGACGGCCAAGAGGCGATTTACTACATCACCGCCGACAACTTGTCTGCAGCGAATCACAGCCCTCAACTTGAAGTGTTCAAGAAAAAGGGCTTAGAGGTGCTTTTGATGACGGACCGAGTCGACGAGTGGGCCTTGAGTTTTCTCACCAAGTTTGAGGACTTGCCCTTGCAAAGCGTTGCCAAAGGTGCGGTGGACCTTGGATCATTGCAAGACGAGGAAGAAAAGAAAGCTGCCGAAGAGGCCCAAGAGTCTTTCAAACCAGTGCTTGCCAAACTCAAAGAGGCACTCAAAGACAAAGCCGAGGACGTGCGTGTCACGACCCGTTTGGTCGATTCAGCCGCGTGTTTGGTGGTGAAGGACCAGGCCATGTCGCTGCAACTCTCACGCATGTTGAAGCAAGCCGGTCAGGATGCTCCCGAGGTCAAGCCCGTGCTCGAGGTGAACCCAGAGCATGCGCTCATCAAAAAACTCACAGCAGAGGGTGCTGCAGTTCATTTCCATGACTTGGCACACATTGTGTTTGACCAAGCCCTCTTGGCCGAAGGAGGACTGCCCTCCGATCCCGCTGAGTACGTCAAACGCGTGAACGCTTTGTTGGTCTAAACCTTGATAGACCATCCAAGAGGCCTCAGTCGATTGAATCGGCTGGGGCCTTTTCGCATCTTGAGTGAGCTCTAGACCCAATGAAGCGCAGGGACGTGAAATTCTTGGCTCAGATTTGCAAGGCAAAGAGGTGCAGCGGTTTGATCTAAAGAAAGGGTGAGTTAAGCCTTAGGGCTCTCAAACCCGGAGCGCTCTCGGTGCGCTTGGTGCTCAGGGTGAGTCAACAATTTCAAAAAAGCCTTGGCCAATTCCAGGTGATGTCCTTTGGGACAAAGGGCTGCTTGATACAGTGTGTCAAGGGCATGTTCGCTTGGCAGAGTGCCCATCCAAGTCACACCCGGTGTGTAGAGGATTTCTGTTTTTTGGGTGCTGCCCCAAGCACCTGGGAGGCGGTCCTCGGCGAGTTGCTTCATGGCCAGTGCACCGTTGGGGAATGATTTGACTTTGTGCTGCACCTCAGCCCACAAGCCCAACCTCTCAATCACTTTTTTCAAGTGAATGCCTGCGGTCGAGTGTTCGGTATCGGGCACGTAAAAGGCGGAGCAAGTTTGAAGCACGTGAGCCAGATCTTGGCTCTTGGAGGCTTGAGCATTTGAGGGACCTTCAGACGCGTCTGAAGGTCTTGCCAAGCCAGTGCTCACAAGCCCTAAGTCCACGCGTGACTCGGGCAACAAGTGGCCCATCTCTGTGAGCTGATCCAAAATCACTTTGGATGAAATCATCACATCGCAAGTGGGATTCATGGCGGGATCTACGCCATCCAAGCTCTGTAAAAAAATCTCTTTCATGGCTCCCACTGCACCAAAGCTGCACGAGAGGCTCACATTGGCGTGGGTGGTCACGAACTCCATTTCAAGCGAGCGCACAAGCCCTTGTGCAGCGCCAGCGCTGATGATTCGAAGTGTGGGGTGTGTCATGAGTAGAGGTGGTGCTTGGAGTGTATTTTGAATGGGCTCGGATTGGGGATTGATCAATTGGGCTCAATGCCCGCTTGCTTGATCACTTGGGCCCATTTGGCCACGTCTTGTCGCACGTACTGATCAAAGACGGCGGGGCTCATGAAGAGAGGAACGGCACCTTGTTGGCTCCAAGTCTTTTGCACCTCTGAATTTTTGGTGATCGCGGTGATGGCTGCATTGAGCTTGTCAACGACGGGCTTGGGGGTTCCACGAGGAGCCATGATGCCGACCCAAATGGTGGCCTCATAGCCCGTGACCCCTGACTCGTTCATGGTGGGCACATCAGGCAACACATCGCTTCTCTTCAAGCCCGTGGTGGCCATGGCGCGCACTTTGCCCGATTTGACTTGTTCGGTCATGGTGGTCACGGCATCGAACATCATGTCAACTTGTCCACCAATCACATCGGTTCGAGCGCCTGAGCTGCCCTTGTAGGGCACGTGCACCAAGTCGATGTGGGCCAAGCTCTTGAAGAGCTCTCCCGCCATGTGATACGGAGTTCCAGGTCCTGAGGAGGCGAAATTCAACTTGCCAGGATGCTCTTTGGCAAACTTGATCAAGTCAGCGATGTTTTGAAAGCCGGTGCTCGGGTGCGCGACGAGGAGCAAATCGGAATAGTTGATGGGTGCAACGCCCGTGAAATCTCGGTTGAGCGAATAGGGTTTGTTGGCAATCAGGGTTTCATTGACCGTGTGCGCATTGGACATGAGCAGCAAGGTGTAGCCATCAGCAGGCGCTTTGGCCGCCAAGTCGGTGCCGATGACCGCTCCCGCTCCCGGGTGGTTGTCCACCACAAAGGGGTTGTTCAAGGACTCTTGCAGTTTGATCGCCATAAATCGCGCGTAGTTGTCCGCTGGGCCTCCTGTGGCAAAGGGGACGACGATTTTGACGGGCCTTGTTGGATAGGGGGCTGCATTGTTTTGCGCCAAGAGGTTTTGCGTGAAAAGACCCACCATGCAAAACGCCAATGCGGTGCGAACACCGGCTCTGAACGTTAGAGCCAGTGGGGAGGGTGTTGTGGTGTGAATCAAGGTTGTGCTCCCATTTTTTTAACGACTTCGCTCATCTCTTTGATGTCTGAGTTGAGGTATTTTTCAAATTCTGGTGTGTCCAAATAAGCCATCGGTGAGCCAGCGCTTTGAATCGCATCGATCACCTTGGGGTCTGCGGCTGCATTCTTAGCGGACTGGCGAATCCTTTGCACAATGGCCTCAGGCATTGCGCTGGGCACAAAAAGGCCAGACCATTGTGCATACTCCGCACCAAAACCTTGTTCTTTGAGGGTGGGGGTATCTGGGAGTGCGGTGAGACGAGTGGGACCCCAATGGGCCAGGGCTTTGAGTTTGCCAGCCTTGATGTGTTGGAGCACAGTAGCCGGTCCCGTGGCCACGGCATCGATTTGACCACCCAAGAGGGCAACAACTGCGGGACCTGCGCCCGTGTAGGGAATGTGGTTGAGCTTGATGCCGGTGTTTTGAGCCAATATCTCCATGGGCACGTGCATGGTGCCGTAGTTGCCAGAGGTGCCATAGCTCAATTGGCCGGGGCGTTTTTTGGCGTCCTCGATGAAGTCTTTGGTGCTCGACCAGGGTGAGTCGGCTTTGACCACCAAGACGGTCGGGTCCGCTGTGAAGCGTGCGATGGCTCTCAGATCTTTGTGCAAAAACAAAGGTGTGCGCCCCAAGATTTGGTCCGCTTGCGGCAGCACGCTCAAAGAGGAGAGGGCCATTAGGAGGGTGTAGCCATCGGGCTTGGCGTGGGCCACGACACCCATACCGATCCCACCCCCTGCGCCTGGTTTGTTCTCGATCACCACCGCTTGCCCAAGGTCCTTGGACATGGCGTCGGCCAAGGGGCGAGCAACGATGTCGGCCACGCCTCCAGGAGGGAAGGGGACAACCAGGGTGATGGCTTTTTGAGGAAAAGCCATCGTTGGGCTTTGAGCCAAAGCGGCGGGGATGAAAACGGCGAGCAAAAGCCCCAAGAGGCCTGTGAGGCTAGGCAAGAGCCCTTGGCCAAAACGCTTCAAAGCCAGTGAGTGAGAGGGATTCATGGTTCAAGAGTTGGAGTTTGGAAGCATCAAGCCATTATGGGCAAACCCAGAACTTTATGAGCTAGGGTTAACCGCGTCTTGTGATGTTGGACAAAGCGATTCAAAACCCAGCAAGTCAGGCGTGTGAGGCGGTGAATGAGGGTGTTTACACCTATGCACAAACCCTAGGCTCCAACTAAACTTTGCATACCCTTATTTTGGGTCAGTTTTGTGACGCACGCTCAAATGCGCAAAAATAGCGTTTAAAAAGACCCAAACATCTAATCCATCGTTGAGGAATCACATGAAGCGTTTATTCATTAGTCGTTTGCCCCAGAGCCTGCTGGCCTGGGCGTTGTTGGGATTGTCCGTGTTCGCCTTGAGCGCTCAGGCGGCAGATTTCCCCAACAAGGACCGTCAAATCACTTTGATCGTGCCCTTTGCGGCTGGAGGACCCACGGACCGCGTGGCC
>CAIPII010000049.1 GCA_903865035.1 uncultured Burkholderiales bacterium
AAACTGAGGCTCTTTTTCAAGCACGATGACCTTGAGCCCCAAATGGGCAGCCGTCACAGCAGCGGATAAGGCTCCAGCGCCTGAGCCGATCACCAAAAAATCACAATTCCAATGAAGTGTTTCTAAAGTCTCGTTCATGTTCAAGGTGCGTAAATTGGAGACATCCCATCCTTGCTGCGTCCTCTAGACATCAGAGCCGATGCGCCACTGGCAGCAGCCAACTGAGCTGAGCATGACAATAAGTCTTGTGACAGGGAGAGCATTTTGGTTTTGGTCAACCGAGCAGATGGGCCTGCAATGCTGATGGTTCCCATAGGCAAATGACCCGTGAGCGATACACTCACCGCCATTGCATTCAAGCCAGCCGTATACGTCTCTTCAGTTAAGCTATACCCACGCTTGCGCGTTTCTTGTAGGGCTTTTAAAAAAGCCTTTAGATTGTCTGGAGCGTTTGGGCCGAAATCTTTGGGTTGACCTAAACCTTGTTTAGAGACCAAAACCACAGCATCCTCATCACTCATGGTTGCCAACCATGCCCAACCCGAGGCAGAACAACTCAAGCGGGCAATGCTTCCCATATCTGGGTCATAACGCAGCCCCTGCCTGGCCCCTTGAGCTCTGGCTATCCAAGTCAATCGATCCCCATCCACAATGGACAAGCGAACCAGTTCGCCAGATTGCTCGGCCAAACGATCCAAAAGGGGTTGAGCAACATCAACAACACCCGACTTACTGAGATGAGACAAGCCCATGGAGACCAATTTGGTGGTCAAAATGTATTCACCACCCTCCTTCATCTGTCTCACATAACCATGTTTGATGAGATCGGCGAGCAATCGATGCGCGGCACTTTTGGGCATGTTCAGTTGCTGAGCGATTGCAGACAACTCTGCCCCTGCCATTTGCTCAGACAAAAACTCCAAAACCCCCAAGGTTCGTTCAAGAACTCCGCTCAAACCATCTCCAATCGTCAATCGTCAATTGATTGATTGCACAGCAAACTCAAACCAGCGCAGATTTTAGCACAAAATCAACAAATCATTCAAAAATGGAACAGCGTTCTATTTTTTTGATAAACTCTCTTGATTCTCAAAACAGAAAAAGGATTGCACATGCTGGAGAACTTAAGTGGCGCAACTCGCCTGCACTTCATTGTTGGAGACCCCATTGCACAGGTCAAATCCCCTTTTGGCATGACCGAGGCTTTCGAGTCGAAGGGCAGAAACGCAATCTGCATTCCTGCACATGTGAGCACCGCTGAATTGAGCACATGGTTTGAGGGTGTGACGAGAACTCAAAATGCAGATGGTGTGATCGTCACTGTTCCACATAAATTCGATTGTTTTTCGCTTTGTAAAACGGCTTCCCCCAGAGCTCAGTTCCTGGGCGCCGTCAACACCATACGCCGCAATACCGATGGCACTTGGCATGGGGACATGCTCGATGGACTGGGATACGTCAAAGCCATCGAACTCAAGGGATATTCCCTCAAGGATAAGAAAGCACTTCTCATTGGCGCGGGTGGTGCAGGCTCGGCCATCGCACATGCCTTGATCATGGCAGGAGTCAGCGTGCTTGCGATTCATGACGAAAACACTGAGCGCAGAGAATCACTCATCAAGCGACTCAATGGATTAAATTTGGGTCAAGTGATCAATGGAAGCCCCAACCCAAGTGGCTTTGATGTGGCGTTGAATGCCACCCCAGCAGGCATGAAAAATTCTGACCCTCTGCCCATCGACATCTTGCAATTGAATTCAAACATGTTCGTTGGTTGCGTGATCACACAACCTGTGGTCACACCTTTGATACAGGCTGCTCGAGACCTTGGGTGCCAAACATCCACTGGAGCGGATATGTTTGCGCAAGTCAAAGAGCTCATGCTGAACTTTTTGCTGGAGGTCTGAATCATGGGTTTAAATCTCACTCCATTGAAAGAGTTGCTCAACACCAACTTGAATCACGCTGAACTAGAAGTTGACCTCATCGTCATTGGAACTGGCGCAGCGGGATTTTCAGCCGCCTTGAACGCGAGCCTAGAGGGCGCCAACGTGGTGCTGATAGAAAGCACCGAGTTTGTTGGGGGAACAACTGCCACCTCTGCCGCAACCAGCTGGGTGCCCGGTACAAAAAGAGGCCTTGAAGTCAACCCTGAAGACTCACCCCAACGTGTAAAGTTATTCTTGGACAAGGCGGTTGGCCAAGGCTCCAACCCTCAAATGCGTCAAGCATTCATCGATCATGGACCTCAAGCCATTCAAAAACTAGAGGATCAAACCGCACTGCAGTTTCAAGTCAGACAACTCCATCCTGATTACCTGTCTGAGCTAGAGGGCTCTGTGCTAAGAGGTCGTGCCATTGAACCTCAACCCTTTGATGGCAAACTTTTGGGGCCCAACCTTGGATTGGTTCGCCCCCCAATTCCAGAATTCACAGTTTTGGGCGGGATGATGGTGGATCGTGATGATATTTTCCATCTGTTAAGACTCACGCAAAATTGGAAATCATTCAAGTACAGCGCTCGCATCATTGCCCGCCATATGCTTGACAAAATAATCCACCCCAGAAGCACTCGACTGGTCATGGGAAATGCCATGATTGCCAGAATGCTTTACAGCTATATCCAAAAAGGAGGTCAACTCCTAACGCGTTGCGAGGTAACCTCCTTTGTACACAATGAGGACACTGTCACAGGAGTGAGCGTCAGCCAAACTCAACCCAATGGGACTATTTCTTCTTGCACCATCAAGAGCAAGGCGGGCGTGATTTTGGCATCTGGGGGATTCAACAAACACCCAATTAAAAGACCCGAAATGCTTCCTGGCATCCCAAAAGAGTGGTCTCCTGCAGCACCCGGTCACACAGGAAAAATGCAGGATTTAGCACTTGGACTAGGTGCGACCCTAGGTTCCTCAGGTTCAACAAACGCATTTTGGGCGCCAGTATCTATCAGAAAGAGAAAAGACTCCAGTGTTGCAGCCTTCCCTCACTTTGTCATGGATCGGGGCAAGCCTGGCATGATTTCGGTTGACAGCAATGGCAAGCGATTTGTGAACGAATCGACTTCATACCATTTGTTTGGACTTGCCATGCAAGAGCACCACAAACTCACACCTTGTATTCCCACCTGGCTCATTTGTGACGCTCCCGCACTTCAAAGATACGGCTTGGGCATGATTCGTCCTGGAGGTTCAGGGCTAAAGGCATTGTTAAACGACGGCTACCTTAAGACAGGCCACACAATAGTGGAGTTGGCTCAAGCGCTCAACATTCCAGCATCTAACTTAGAGTCCACCATTTCCAGATTCAATCAATTTGCAAAGCAAGGGATTGACGAAGATTTTCAACGGGGAAGCACTGACTATCAAAGAGCCAATGGAGATGCAACGTGGACAGGCAAGAATCCATGCATGGGTGAACTATCACAAGGCCCCTTTTATGCAATCGCGCTTTACCCTGGAGACATTGGAGCCTCAAGTGGACTGATCGCAAACACAAACGCTCAAGTATTGAATTCAAGCAACAAGCCGATCAAGGGCCTTTACGCATGCGGCAATGAGATGCAGTCCATCATGGGTAACGTCTACCCCGCACCAGGCATAACCATCGGTCCAGGCGTGACTTTTGGATTCATTGCGTCAACCCACGCGCTAAAAAGCCTGAAAGAAACAACCTGAGCGTTGAATGGATGAGTTTGCGTTTTTGCGCCCTCAACGCAAATACTGCCAACAAAAGTCGGTTGGATGTTGGCAGTAAAAAAATCGCTTATCAATTGTTCTAGGCCTCAAACGCTAGAGTGCGGTTTACCTGGAGAAGCTTTGAAATGATCTTTGGCTGCATCTTTATAAGCTTGGTTTCTTTTTAAGAGCACTGCAACCGATCTCACCTTTTGATCATCTGGGGACAGTCCAGGTAAGTCCATCGCGGGATTGGCCTGGAGCGCTTTTGCAGCCTTCATCAGCCTCTGGCGAGCCATAATGATACCGTTGTCTGTAGAGACCAAGTTCTCTTTTGTCCGGTCTTGGATCGGCCCCATGCTCTCTTGAAGTGAAGCATCCTGCGTGCCAATACCCTTGATGCCACTGTAATATAAGTTCGCCTTTTGAGCATCGCGATCCATCAAATAATCGTTGTGCTTGTTTTGTATTGGGTAGTAATTTTTATCTACCAAGACATGAACCCCATTACCCTCCTCCATGGCCAACCGCTCTGCTGAGGTCAACGCCCTAGTGGGATGATAGTCATAACTCCAAGCCCAGCAACGCTCATCGTCAATCGGAATCCAAAAGTGTCCATGAACGGGATGATCCCCTCTTGGCGGCACCATGGTGAAGGTAGGAAGAACCCATGGTGTGATACGCCAATAATACTGATCGTCCTCTGCATTTCTTCTTGCGCCCACCCAAAGTCCACCGGGAACGTCCACAACCTCAAACACAGGTTTGAAGTCGTTTTGATTGTATTGATTACCCTTAGCGCTATTGAACAACGGATCATGCTTCAAACTGCTGCCATGAAGGAATGAGACATGACTCGAATCAATACCGCCCTCCAATGCTTGAAGCCAGTTGCAATCTTGGAATCTCTTTGACATATAGGACTGCGCTAGAGGAACAGTTGCAAATTCCCACTCTGGCAAAGGTGGCTTAAGTTCTTCTGGCCCCATATAAACCCAAATCACGCCACCTCGCTCAATCATTGGGTAGCCTTTGAGTTTAATTTTTCCGCTGAAGCCACTCTCCTCAGGCTCTGAAGGAACATCAACGCATTGCCCCGTGACATCGAACTTCCAGCCATGATAGGGACAACGAATTCCATCATGCTCATTCCTGCCAAACCACAGTGAAACACCACGGTGTGCGCAAAATTCATCAATTAAACCCAATCTTCCAGATGTGTCTCGAAAAGCAATCAACTTCTCGGACAAAATTTCCAAGCGAACTGGCGCACAGTCAGGAACTGGAAGTTGCTCAGACAACAATGCAGGTAACCAATAGCGACGAAACAAATTGCCCATCGGAGTACCAGGGCCTGTTTGTGTAACCAAATCATTTTGTTCTTTTTTCAACATT
>CAIPII010000050.1 GCA_903865035.1 uncultured Burkholderiales bacterium
CCCAAGACGCGCCAAAACCCGCCAGCAATACATCATTGAGCGCATGCTGGAGAATGGCTTCATCACCAAAGAGCAAGCCCAAAGTGCCAAAGCTGAAGAGCTGCACTACAGGAACGTTCAAAACAACGAGCAAACCCACTCGGAGTACGTGGCCGAGATGGCCAGGCAGTTGATGTTTGCACAGTATGGGTCCGACATTTACACGCGCGGCTTGAACGTCTACACCACCATTCACGCCAACGAACAAGAGGCTGCTTATCAAGCCTTGAGGCGTGGCATCATGGACTTTGAGTTGAGGCAAGTCTACCGAGGTCCCGAGAAGTTCATCGACTTGCCAGTCGCAAGTGCAGAGCGTGAAGAGGCCATTGACGATGTGATTTTTGATCAGGGCGACAAAGGCGACTTGTTGAGTGCTGTGGTGGTGGACGTTGCGCCTAAAAAAGTCACCGTCATGCGCCCCAACAACGAGAAAATTGAAATCACGGGAGACGGCTTAAAGCCCGTTCAGTCGGCATTGGCCGACAAGGCTCCACCTCACATCAAGCTGCGCCCTGGTGCGGTTGTGCGAGTCGCCAAAAACAGCAAAGACGTTTGGCAAGTCACCCAATTGCCCGAGGTCGAAGGCGCCTTTGTGGCCATGGACCCCAGAGACGGCAGCCTGCATGCTTTGGTGGGAGGCTTTGATTTTGCTAAAAACAAGTTCAACCACGTGACCCAAGCTTGGCGTCAACCGGGCTCTGGTTTCAAGCCCTTCATCTATTCAGCTGCTCTTGAAAAAGGGTTCACCTCTTCGACCATCATCAACGATGCACCACTCTTCTTTGATGCCAGTGTGACGGGCTCACAACCTTGGGAGCCCAAGAACTATGAGGGCACCTTTGAGGGCCCCATGCCCATGAAGACGGCATTGGCCAAATCCAAGAACATGATCTCGATTCGCATCTTGCAAGCGATCGGTCCTCAATACGCGCAGTCCTGGGTGACGCGCTTTGGCTTTGACGCCGAGCGCCATCCGCCCTACCTCACGATGGCGCTTGGCGCTGGATCGGTGACCCCCATGCAATTGGCGGTGGGCTACAGTGCATTTGCCAATGGTGGCTACAGAGTCAATCCTTATTTGATCAGCAAAGTGACCGATCAAACGGGCAAGGTGCTCTCTCAATACACACCCATTGAGCTCAACGAATCCGCTCAGGCCGTCTCCCCTCAAAACGCCTTTGTGATGTCCACCTTGCTGCAAGAGGTTGCTCGCTCAGGAACGGCCGCCAAAGCCACCGAGATATTGAAGCGCCCGGACCTTTATGGCAAAACCGGCACCACCAACGACTCCATGGATGCTTGGTTCTCGGGCTTTCAGCCCACATTGGCTGCGATCACTTGGATTGGTTACGACACCCCGAAAAACCTGGGCAGCCATGAAACGGGTGGCGGATTGGCGCTGCCCGTTTGGATCAATTTCATGCAAACCGCGCTCAAAGGGGTTCCGGTGACTGAAATCGCGCCGCCCTCTGAAGGTGTTGTGAGAGAGGGCTCAGACTGGTACTTGAGCAACTACACAAGGAGCACTGGCATCATCAACTTGGGTCTGAATGGCACTGGTGCTGGTGGCGTGAGCGCTGAAGGCAATGGAGCAAACAACTCAGGCTCGACGGCTCAAGGGACCAGCGCAGGTGCTGACGGCAATCCAGAGGAAAAGAAAAAGATCTTGGATCTCTTCAAAAACTAAGGAATTGATCAGTGCCCTGGGGCCTTCAAGTTCAAGCCCGTTTGGGCGTTCATGTCAGCGATCAACTGAGCCCAAAACTCTCCTTGTCCCTTGGTGTCCATC
>CAIPII010000051.1 GCA_903865035.1 uncultured Burkholderiales bacterium
AAAACAAAAAGTTAAACGCATGTATGGCGTTTTAGAGCGTCAATTCAGACGTTACTTTGCTGAGGCTGATCGTCGTCGTGGTAACACAGGCTCAAACCTGTTGTTCATCCTAGAGTCTCGTCTTGACAATGTGGTTTATCGCATGGGTTTTGGTTCAACAAGAGCCGAAGCGCGTCAATTGGTTTCCCACAAAGCCATCACAGTCAACGGTGAGCAAGTCAACATTCCTTCTTTCTTGGTGAAAACCGGGGACGTGATCGCTGTGCGCGAGAAGTCCAAGAAACAAGGCCGTGTCGTAGAAGCTCTTCAACTCGCCACTCAAGTCGGATTGCCTGCTTGGGTTGAAGTGAATGTTGAAAAAGCTGAAGGTACTTTCAAGAAGGTGCCTGACCGTGACGAATTTGCTGCTGACGTTAACGAATCGTTGATTGTCGAGCTGTATTCGCGTTAATTCTGGTTAGATTTTTTTAACCGTTTAAGTCCCCGACTGTGAGCGCAAGTCGGGGTTGAACATTCAGCCTTACCGGTGTAACGAGCCGAGGGTATTGAGAGGAAATTCGAATGCAAACCCAACTGTTAAAACCAAAAGCCATCAATGTCGAGCACGTGGGTCACAACCGTGCCAAAGTCACACTTGAGCCTTTTGAGCGTGGCTACGGACATACCCTTGGCAATGCGCTCAGACGCGTGTTGCTCTCCTCCATGGTGGGATACGCAGTCACTGAAGTGACCATTGCTGGTGTGCTCCATGAGTACTCTTCCATTGACGGCGTGCAAGAAGACGTGGTCAACATTTTGTTGAACCTCAAAGGTGTTGTGTTCAAGTTGCACAACAGAGATGAAGTCACACTGAGCCTCAGAAAAGAGGGCGAGGGTGTGGTGAGTGCCTCTGACATTCAAACACCCCATGATGTCGAGATCATCAACCCAGAGCACGTCATTGCCAATTTGACGCAAGGTGGAAAGATCGACATTCAACTCAAAGTTGAAAAAGGTCGTGGTTATGTGCCCGGTACGGTTCGTCGCTACGGCGAAGAGCCTTCTAAGACCATTGGTCGCATTGTGCTAGACGCCTCTTTCTCACCTGTGAGCCGTGTGAGCTACAGCGTTGAGAACGCACGTGTTGAGCAAAGAACAGATTTGGACCGTTTGGTCGTTGAGATCGAGACCAATGGTGCGATCACTGCTGAAGATGCAGTTCGCGCTTCTGCCAAAATTTTGGTGGAACAGTTGGCTGTGTTTGCACAGTTGGAAGGCAGCGAATTGGCCGCTTTCGATTCACCTTCTCCCAGAAATGCACAGCAATTCGATCCGATTTTGTTGCGCCCTGTGGACGAGTTGGAACTCACCGTGCGTTCAGCCAATTGCTTGAAAGCAGAAAACATTTACTACATCGGTGACTTGATTCAGAGAACAGAGAATGAACTCTTGAAGACGCCTAATTTGGGCCGTAAGTCATTGAACGAAATCAAAGAAGTTTTGGCTTCTAGAGGTCTCACCTTGGGCATGAAGCTTGAGAGCTGGCCTCCTGCAGGATTGGATAAGCGTTGATTTTTTCATGAAGGGGAGGGGCTCAATGGGTCTCGCCTTTTGTGAAAAGATTGGCAAACCAGTGGTGTTGCAATAGAAATGAACACCGAGCCTTGGGTACCTGATACGGCCTAGGGTAAAACAAAAAACCTTTTAAAGGAATCAAAATGCGTCACGGACACGGACTTAGAAAACTAAACCGCACAAGCGAACACCGCTTGGCGATGCTCAAAAACATGATGAACTCGCTCTTGAAGCACGAAGTCATCAAAACAACTCTTCCCAAAGCCAAAGAATTGCGTCGTGTGGTTGAGCCCATGATCACTTTGGCCAAAGAGCCAACAGTTGCCAATCGTCGTCTCGCGTTCAATCGTTTGAGAGACCGCGACATGGTGGTCAAGCTCTTCAATGAACTCGGACCCCGTTACAAAACTCGTCCAGGTGGTTACACACGCATTTTGAAAATGGGTTTCCGCGTGGGTGACAATGCACCAATGGCTTTGGTTGAACTCGTTGATCGTCCAGAGATCGAAGAAACTTCACCCACAGCAGCCGAATAAGGTTACAATCAACTTCTTACCGCGCGATGGAGCAGCCTGGTAGCTCGTTGGGCTCATAACCCAAAGGTCGCAAGTTCAAATCTTGCTCGCGCAACCAAATGCTGAGAGTCAAAGATTCTCAAAATTGAAAAGACACCCACTGAAGCAATT
>CAIPII010000052.1 GCA_903865035.1 uncultured Burkholderiales bacterium
GATCACGGTCTGAATCAAAAAACCGCTGCACAGTCAGCGGTTTTTTTTCGGGCTTCTTCGTCTTGAAGTGAATTGACGGATTTTTGTGGTTCAGGAGTCGAATGCGTATCAGTTCAATTCATTTGACTCATCACGTTGAGTATTCACACATGAAAGACATCCACTGGACCTATCAATTTGTCATCAATCATCGTCACCTTTTTAAAGGCGATTTTGAGCTCCCCATTGATCTTTCGAAGTTTGTACTCGTAGTATCCACCACGGTTGAGTGCGCCATGAATGCCATACGAGTGAACCATCCAATTGGCCTTTACCGTTAAATGGCTCTGATCAGTCTGGACCAGTCTCACGTTGCTCACCAAATGAACGGTTCTGGCACTGGGTACTGAGGCAAACGAGTCATCCGTTTTGAGTCGGTAGATTCGGTCTTCCAAGTGAGATCGCCCTTTGAAGTAGAGCAAATTGAGCTCTGTTTCGGGTTGCGTCGTCGTTTGTGATTCATTGATCCACGTGGGCATCCAAAAGACTGCGTCCTCGGTGTATAAATCAAGCCAAGCATCCCAATTCTTTTGATCCAAATGTTCAGCTTCAAGGAAAATCAAGTCTTGGGCCAAGGACAATTCTGAGTTGTGATTCATGCTGTGAGCCCCTTTTGGATCAAGGAGCGCCAAGTTCGGTAAAAGCCATGGTAGATCACTTCATGATCCCAGTTTTGCGTCGTGTGCTTGGGTGCTTGCTCAGACATCATGAGCTCGCCTTCGCCCTTGTGGTGAACTGCACCAACACCACGCGCAAAATGGTTCCAAGGAGCGAGACTTGCGCGACCACCTTCTTGAACCGATTCAAGAGCGGCCAAATCGTCCGAGGTGGCCATGCCTGTGGTCAGGTAGAAGTCCTCAAATTTTCTGAGTCGCGCTGAGCGTGCTTGAACCGATTCACCCACAGGGGCTATGCAACGAACGGTCACTTCACACACATTGGCAGACAGTGGGCGCATGGTGCGGATTTGTGTGGAGGGGTTGTCCATCAAAAAGGCGTTGGGAAACATGAACAAGTTGCGTGTGCGAAAGAGCATCCATTGGGCTTTTTCTTGGCTGAACTCGCGGTCAATTCTCTCCTTTTCAAGCCACAAAGGATGCGCCTGGGGCTTGCTTCTCTCGGTCCAAATGCCCATGTGACCGTGTCCAAAATCATAAGAGCCAGAGGGGACTTGTCCCGTGATTCTGCCAGCCTCCGTTTGACCCAAGTCCTTGAGTTGATGCTTGCCCTCACGGTTGGCGATGGTGCTTGCAAAAACCCGGTGAACAGTGGAGACATGGTATCCATCCACACCGTTTTCGGCTTGAAGTTTCCAATTTCCAAACAAGGTGTAGGTGGAAGAGCCTTTGACGATTTCCAAGCCTTCAGGAGATTGGTCGACCAAGCAGTCGATCCAATCCTTGGTGCCACACAGCCAGTCCTCAAGTGCGGGGACCTCGCTTGAGAGGCTTGCGAAGATGAAGCCCCTGTAGCTTTGGAGTTTGGGCAAGGGCGTCAGACCATTTTCTTGTTTGAAATTTTGATTCGAGTAGGCACCCGTGTCCTCGTTTTTCACCACCAAACATTGGCCATTCAAATGAAAGGTCCATCCATGAAATCTGCAGCGAATGGCCTTGGCGTTCCCGCTCTCCAAGGGCACCAACACGGAGGCTCTGTGAGCGCAGGCGTTCAAGTGGCCTGCAATCTCACCGTTGCTCAAGCGAACCACAAAGATGGGTTGTCTACCAATCGTGGTGCTGAAATAGTCGCCATGGTGTTTGATCTGAGACTCATGTGCAACGTAAACCCAAGACTTCTCAAAGATGTGCTCCATCTCAAGTTGAAAAATCTCTTCATCGGTGTAGATGGATCGGTGGACTTTGAAGCCATCCTTGCCATCGACGATCAGCTCATCGAGCGCTTTGGAATTCATGTTTTGGTTGAGGTTTGAATTAGAAGGAGATTTTCTTAGTAGCAAACAAGTTTGCCATTTTGTCGTGTGTGCTTTGAATGATGGTGGTGAATTCACTGGGGGTGTTCATGACCACCTCAGCGCCAAGTTCCTTGAATCGGGCTTCCATTTCGGGCTGACGCATCGCTTTTGCAACCTCGTTGAAGAGGCGTTGAGAAATCGCACTGGGTGTGCCAGCAGGCAAAAAGAGTCCACCCCAGGTGTAAGCCACCATTTCAGGATAACCTGACTCGGAGAAAGTCTTGACGTCTGGCAGTGAAGGTGAGCGCGTGTCTCCTGTGATGGCCAAAGCCTTGAGCTTGCCCGCTTTGATGTAGGGCGAAGCCAGGGTGACAGAGATGAGCATCGTGTCGACTTGTCCACCCATCAAATCGGTGATGGCAGGCCCGCCTCCCTTGTAGGGCACGTGAACCATCTCGGTGGCTGCTTTGCCGTTCAAGAGCTCCATGAACAAGTGATTGCTCGTGCCATTACCTGGGCTTGCGTAGGAGAGCTGGCCCTTTTTGGCTTTGGAGGCTTTGATCAAATCGTTGATGTCAGCAATTGAAGATGAGCTTTGAACAACCAATGCCAAAGGGACTCTCGCCAACATGGAGACGGGCTGAAGATCTTTGAAGGTGTCGTAGCTCAAACCTTTGATCATGAGCGGGTTGACGGGCAGGCTGTCAACGCCCATGAGTAAAGTGTAGCCATCGGGTGCTGATTTTGCGACAAAGGCCTCTGCAATCGAGCCTCCTGCCCCTCCCTTGTTGTCCACAAGGACGGATTGACCCAAGGACTCGCTCAGTTTGGGTTGAATGGTCCTGGCGATGGTATCAGCCAAACCTCCAGCCGCAAAGGCGACCACGATGCGTATGGGTTTGTCGGGATAGTTTTGACCCCAGGCGTTCAAGTTGAGTGTGAGCGCCAATAGCGAGACCGAGATGAGGGGTTTGACCCATTGAATTGAATTCAATTGAACTCCAAAAAATTGAACGGTGAACTTGGGTCTTGAACCCTTGCTGGTTGCGATGAGGGGTTTGTTGAAGTCTTTCAACAATGACAAAGTGTGAGTAGATGCTTTCACAACTTTCTTCATTGACGTTGAATGCTAGTTCAATGTGAGCCCTCAAGCATCAGGAATAGCCCCAACGCAGGTGATCAATTGGGATGTTCCTTGTCTGTGGGCTCCATGGTGGCTAAGGGTATTAACTTAGGAGGACTGGGGGAGGATGGCGTCTAGAATTTATTTTCATCTTTTCCAACCTCTCCAAGCATCGGAAACTGTCATGAGCTTAGACACACTTGCACCTGTTGCCGCAAAAAAGTCGGCACTCAACACCCGATTCCTTTCCCATGGAACCTTGGGCTCAAAAGATTTAGAGGCAACACGGGTTTTTTACGAAGAATTCTTGGGACTCAATGTGGTTCGCACAAGTCCAATTTCCATGATGATTCAATTGGGTGGCAATCATGTGTACGCGGTGGTTCAAGTCCCAAACAAGGACAAGATGGCGCGTTGCTATCACAATGGACTTGATGTTTTGAGCGATGCGGATGTGGATGATGCCTATCGCTTGTGCATGGAGCAAGCCGATCAATGGGGTTTGAAAGACATTCAAAAGCCTTCTGAAAGACATGGCACGTACAGCTTTCTTTTTTGGGATCTGGATGACAACGCCTGGGAAATCCTCTCCAATCCCAAAGGCGGTTACACGTGGATCTTTGAGCAAGGCGATCTCGAAGGCAAAGGGCATTTCACCAAAGGCTTTCGTCACAATCGACCCGACGCCAAGGACGTGGCATGATGACCTCTAAACTTGGCCATGGTTTTGCTTGGCTACTTTCAAGATCGATGTGTCTGTTGGCCTTGGCTGCCTCATTGAGCGCATTGGCCCAGAGTTATCCGAGCAAACCCATTCGACTCATCATTCCTTACCCACCCGGTGGCTCAGTGGATTTGGTGGGTCGCAACGTTGCCAAGAAACTGACGGACTTTTTGGGTCAGCCGGTGGTCATTGACAACAAAGGGGGAGCGGGTGCACGACTGGGGGTTGAGATCGCTTCAAAAGCACCTGCAGACGGCTATACCTTGGTGGTGGGCACGGTGACCTCTCTCACCATGGCCGCCAACATGTTTTCAAAGCTTCCCTATGACCCAATCAAATCGTTTGAGCCCATCACTTTGCTCAGCAAAGCGCCTGGCTTGGTGACCGTATCGCAAGCTTTGCCCGTTAAGAATTTCAAAGAGTTCGTTGAATACTTGAAGGCGCATCCAGGGCAAGTGAATTACGGATCATTGGGCAATGGTTCGATTCAAAATTTCACGGGTGAGATGTTTCAGTCCAGCACCGGGACTCAAATGTTGCATGTCCCTTACCAGGGTGCAGCTCAGGAATTGTTGGCCATTTTGGGTGGTCAAGTGCAGGTGGGTTTTGAGGTCCTCTCGTCCTTTCAATTGCAAAATTACCAATCTGGAAAATTAAAAGCTTTGCTTGTGGCCGGAAAGGACCGCATTTCCGCTTTACCCAATGTACCAACCGCTCAAGAAGTTGGACTGCCTGGGTTTGAATTTGGCGCATGGTTTGGTTTGTTGGCACCCGCTGGGACACCACCCGCCATCATTCAACGTTTGAGTGTTGAGAGTAAAAAAGCACTGACCGATCCAGAGTTGATGGACGTCATTGGTCAGCAAGGCCAAGAGCCAACTTGGACCTCACCGCAAGAGACACAAGCTTTTTTAGAGGCTGACTTGGCACGCTGGGCCAAGGTTGTGAAAATCACAGGGTTCAAACCCGAGTGAACTTCAGTGCAGGGTGTCTGGGACTCCCAAAATGGACGTGGATTGGCTTGAGGCTGAAACCCCTCCGTTGCCATTGATTAGCGCGGTGCGAGCGCCCTTGACTTGGCGCTCACCTGCATGTCCTCTGAGTTGACGCACCGCTTCGATGGTGGCAAAAGCGCCATACATGTTGGGGTGCACACAAGACAGTCCGCCACCATTGGTGTTGACCGGTAATTTCCCGCCTGGTCCAATGGCGCCATCTTCCACAAAAGGACCGCCTTCTCCCTTTTTGCAAAACCCCAAGTCCTCCAAAGCCAAAATGGTGTTGATGCTGAATGCATCATAGATTTGAACCACATCGATGTCTTTGGGCGTGAGTTGGGCGGCTTTGAACGCTTTGGGACCTGATTCTGCTGCAGGGGTGATCGTGAGATCCCTCATGCTCGCAACCCCTTTGTGCCAAACGGCCGTTTCATTGGACAAAATGTGCACAGGCGTTTGTTTGAGATCCCTCGCACGATCTGAGCGGGTCAAGATATAGGCTCCAGCGCCATCGGTGACTTGGCAACAATCGTATTGAGTGAAAGGGTCGCTGATCATGCGAGCGCCAAGTATCGTCTCCATGTCGAGTGGCCCACGTTGAAAGGCCTCTGGGTTGAGTTGAGCCCAGCGCCTAGCAGCCAGCGCAACCTCTGCCAAGTGCCTTCTCGTCGTGCCATACTGGTGCATGTGACGAGCAGCCATGAGCGCGTAAGAAGAGGGAGGGTCAAAGGGATGATAGGGATCGTCAAACACATTGGGGTCTAAAAGATTGCGGGCTTGAGCTCTCTCACGACGACCAAATTTTGATGTTCTTTGGTTGCTGCCATAGCAAACCAGCACGGCGTTGCACTGACCGGACAGGAGCGCCAACATGGCTGGCTTTTGGTGGGCAATGAAAGAGGCTCCACCTATGTTGGTGCCCTCAACAAAAGTGGGCCTGAGTCCCAAATATTCAACCACATTGAGGGGCCACATGGCGTTGTTCAAGTTGGCCGTGCAAAGTCCGTCGATGTCTCTCAAAGTCAGTCCTGCATCCTCCAAGGCCAAGCGGGTGGCTTGGGCCAAGAGTTCCAGCTCAGAGAAACCCGGTGCTTCACCGCAGCCCGCTGTGCCCACCCCAACGATGCTCACCTGAGCGCGCAAGTTGTCATTGAACATGATCAGCTCCCAGGGGATGGAAGACCACTTTTTGTTGACCTGAGGGGTCGGGGACAACGCTCAACTGAACGCGCATGCCGATTTTGACTTCGTGTGGATCCAATCCCAGCACTTGGCTCATGAGCCTCACACCTTCATCGAGTTCGATGATGCTCACATCGTAGTCACCTCCCGCTTCTGGCTTTCTTCGCACTGTGGTGGTTGAGTAGACCACTCCCGTTCCAAGAGGCTCGATCCAAGACAAAGCATCCTTGGAGCAGTGAATGCAAAAGTTTCTTGGATAGAACAAATGGCTTTGGCAGTGATTGCACTTTTGAATGAGAAAACGACCTTGGTTGAGTTCACTCAAAAAAGATTCTGTGGTTGCAGGCAAGGTTGAGGGCATGATTGACAACAAGATTGAGTTTGAAATGAGCAGGATGCCCAAGTTTGAAGACCAAAACAAAGTCAAGCGATCTTATCCCAAGGTTCAAGATCCTTGCCTAGGGCTTCTCCCTTGAGGTTCTGGGCTGCTTCCTTAAGTCTCGCTTGATTTTGGAATTCAAGCCCGATTGGGGGGTGTGTATACTTGCCGCTTCGTCGGGGAAAACCAGCTCTAAATCAAGCCTGGTTTTTTCTTGAATTGAACTGATTTCTCTTTTTTCTGAGTAAATTCATGACCACCATGCAAATCAAAGACCGCGCCGAGTGGCGTGTCAAAGTTGAAGAATTCGTTCACCTGCCATCGGTGCAGCATTTCATTGTTTTCCTGATCCTTTTGAACGCCGTTTTCATGGGATTGGAGACCAGTCCAACAATAACGGAGTGGATTGGCGAGCCCTTGGGGATCATTGATCATTTCATTTTGGGCATTTTCATCATTGAGATCTTGCTCATGATGATTGCCAGAGGTTGGCGCTACTTTTTGGATCCTTGGGGGGTGTTCGATTTCTTGGTGGTGGGCATTGCCTTGATTCCAGCCACAGAGACGTTGGCTGTCTTGAGAGCGCTTCGAGTGCTTCGGGTTTTGCGACTCATCAACAAAATTGAGAGCATGAAAAAAGTGGTTGCTGGACTTCTTGGGTCCTTGGCCTCTTTGGGCTCGGTGGTGAGTTTGTTGTTGATTGTGTTTTATGTGGCCGCGGTGGTTGCAACCAATGTGTTTGGAGCTGAGTTCCCTGATTATTTTGGGGACTTGGGCCGCACGTTCTTCTCCCTCTTTCAAGTCATGACCTTGGAGAGTTGGTCAGATGGCATTGCAAGACCCGTGATGGAAAAGTTTCCCTACGCTTGGATCTTTTTTGTGCTCTTCATTTTGATTGCCACTTTTGTGGTGATCAATCTCTTCATTGCGGTGATTGTGGATTCACTCAGCAGCGCGAACAAGGATGAAGAGACTGAGTTGGACCATGACGCACTCTTTTTGCACAATGAATTGAAGGACCTGAAGGCTGAGATGAACGACATCAAAGCCATGCTTCTCGAATTGTCCGAATCCAAAAAGTCCAATCACTGAGGATCAGGTTCATGGTGCATAAGCCTGGGTTGGAGGACCTGCTCAGGCGCCCTTTAAAGGGTATTCCATAGCAAAATTGGTGGCCCAGCCACCGATCGCACCTCTTAAAATCACCTTGCATAGAGTAGGGTGAGAGGCCTTTCACCCAATTCAATGATTGCTTCAAGCCTCTAACTCTTTGAGTACGAGAAAGAGGTTTGAAGATGTGCGTTTGATTGTCGAGTGATATCTGCCTATGAACATTCTTTTCAATTTACGTTTGCTCGCCCTTTTGTTGTCGAGTCTATGGTTCTGTCTTGGTGCTCAAGCGCAAAGCTCTGCTGCACCTCAAGCTGCAAGCGAGACCCCAAGCGGGGAGGTCCAGCAGGGTAAAACGTTGCTCCAAAGCAAATGTGCCCAATGTCACACGGATTCCATTTGGAGAGATCAACGTCAAGACGCTCGTGCGTGGGAGGCCACTCTTTACAGAATGATGGGGCGAGGGGCAGTCTGGAGTGGATCCGACATACACGCCATGGCCAGTTACTTGGCAACCGATTTTGGTCCACACTCCCCCAGAGTCTTCACGCCTCAGTAACACCAGCCTGTTCGCATTGGACAACGGCGAAAAAATCCCAAAGGACATCCATCATGAGAGATTTGGTCGGACAGTATTTATCCAAGAGCATTTCACGCCGCGGATTTTTAGACAACATGAAAGCCACTGGCATCACGGTGGCCGCGGCTCAAGGGGTTCTATCCTCCTTGAATGCTTCAGCCCAAACCACCAAAAGTGTTGAATCTAGCGCTCCCCCTGTGGTCAAAACCTTTCAAGGCACGGGTGGGGCGTGTTTTGCAGAGCAGTTGATGGCCTGTGGTGTGAAATACATTTTTGGCAACTCTGCCAGCGAAGATGCTCAGTTCTACGAAGCCTTGGTCGATCGCCCTCAATTGAATTACATCTTGACGCCTCATGAGGGCCCAGGAGCTGCCATGGCAGCAGGCTACATCAAAGCGTCGCAGACGCCCACCATCGTGATGCAAGCCGGTGCCGTGGGTTTGATGAACGCCATGGGCCAAGTGTTCAATGCTTACAAAGAGCAGACTCCATTGGTGGTTTACTCCTACCGCACCGATCAATCCAAACGAGCGGGCAGAGACGGATTTGAGGAAATCGCCAATCAAGAGCAGGTTCTCCAACCTTTGACCAAATACACGTGGATGGCCAGAGGTTCATCCATGATTGCTGAGACCACGCGTCACGCTTTCAAGTCAGCCTGGACGCCACCCTTTGGCCCCTCCTACATGACTTGGCACTCCGACTACACACAAGAGAGAACGCGCACAGAGATCATTCAGCAAAGCCACTTTGACACGCGCATGCGTGTGAGGCCCAACCCCACGGAGATTGAGGCCGCAGCGAAATTGTTGGTGGACGCCAAGATGCCCATCATGATTGTGGGCGATGAGATCTACAAAGCCCACGCCGTTGGCAAAGCGGTGAAGCTTGCAGAGCTGCTGGGCATGCCCGTGACACAGATGAGACAAATTTGGGCAAACTTTCCGGAAGCACATCCTTTGTGGGTGGGCAATGCGCCCTCTGGTACTTTGTCCTCCATCACTTGGCCCAAGCAATACGATTTGGCCATCAACATTGGCAACAAGATGCAACACAATGGCTTGGCCCCCATCGTGCCGCACAATGTGAAATTCATCGACATGCGGATTGACTACCAAAACATGGGCAAGGTGATGACCACCGATGTACCCTTGGTGGGAGATGTGGCGCTGGGCTTGGACGATTTGATTGCAGCAGTTGAGCAGTTGCTCAACGATCGCATTCGAGCGGAGGCCGCCATGCGTGCCGCAGAAGTCAGAAGATACACCGAACAAGCGCGTCTGTTGCTCAAGGGCATTGTGAACAACCCCGAGTGGAACAACTCTCCCCTCATTGCCGATCGCGTGACTTGGGAGGTGGCGCAATTTGCAGATCCAGATGCCATCATCGTTCACGAAGCGGGTTCGGTTGCCATGCACTCCTTTGACTTCAACCCAGTCGGTGGCAGAGAGCTCTTCTTTTATTACGGAGGTCACTTGGGCTCTGGAGTGGGCACATCTGCAGGGGTCAAATTGGCCAGACCCGATCAACAAGTCATTTGTTTGGTTGGGGATGGCTCCTTCCTCTTTGGTCCACATGCACTGTGGAACATGGCGAGGTTGGAGTTGCCAGTGATCACCATTGTCTACAACAACCACGCATATGCGGGTCCTCACACGCGAACCATCGCCAATGTGCCCTCAGGACGCATGGTGGAGACCGGTCACTACATGGGCAGTTATTTGGGTAATCCCGACATGAACATGGCCTCCATTGCCAACGGATTTGGTGTCCAAGCGGAGGTGGTGAAGGACCCCTTGCAACTCAAAAAGGCCCTGGCCAGAGCCAAAGCACAAACCTTGGAAGGAAAGCCGTATTTGATTGATGTTCAAGTGGCAAGGCGCGGCATTGGGTGGACCGAAACACCTTGGATACCACCGGTGAAGGGACGCCCCATGAAGCAGAAAAAAGATTGAGTCAGAAACTACGGGTGCGTGATGCTTGACTCTATCTTGAAATCAAAGACGGTGAAAACGCTCTTGAGCCTTTCTTGCTTTCTCTGCCTGAGCGCACAATGCATGGATGCATCTGCAGATGAGGTTCAACTGGGACATGACTTGTACCATGAACTTTGTGCGGGTTGTCATGGACAAGAGATGATGCGCCCAGGTCTGGCGTTTGATTTGAAGAAATTTCCTGCGAACGATCCAGATCGGTTCAAGAAGTCGGTGCTCAACGGAAAGCCTCCAGCCATGCCAGCTTGGGGCTCACAATTGAGTGAGGATGATGTTCGCCTTTTATGGGCTTACGTCAAGAGTGGCGGTTAGCAAAACATGAACGCCAACATGGCTGCGTCATCGATCAAATTGAAGGTTGCAAAAACAGCCAATCGAAAAAGCACTTTTTCACCAACCTCCAATGCGCTTGGAGCTTGCCAAACCAGTTGGCCCTCCAAAGGACGCGACTCTATTTGACCGATGGTTGCGCGATCATCTGCGTCCATGGCCTCGGCCCCCTCCACCAAAGCCAGCCCGGTGCCCCCAGTTGCCGTGGTAGTAGCCTGGATAAAACCCACCGCCCAAGCGATAGGGGAAGGCTGCAAAGTAGCCACCCACAAAGAATGGATAGGGATAAGGGTAGGGGTAAAAGTCGGCTGGAGGCACGATGTAGATGGGCTGAACGGCACCCACCACGGTTGGTAGAGTGCCAGCAGGTGCTCCCACTTGTGGCTCGGCGCTTGAAGTTGTCATGTTGCCCGGTGCTTGAGCGCTCATTTGAGCCGGGGGCGTAGACTGAATGATCAAGAACTCACCTGGGTCGTAGGGCAGTTGAGTCGTGAACACTTGGCCAGAATATTCAAAAGTCACCACATAAAAGGCCATCGAAGGGGTGTTGTTGCCCTCTTGGGGAGGGACCACAGTTGGGGTGACGCTGGTGACCTTCACCTGCACTTGACCCGGCTGCAAGGCTCGAGTGCTTGCGCCTTGGGCAGCTGTCGTCGAGGCGTTTGGGGGTGGAGCGCTCACGTCTTGTGCCAAACTCAGACCTGCATAGGCCAAGACCAGAGAAGTCAATGACAAATGAATATTAAGTTTTGAAGTGAATTTCATGGCGTGCGTGAGGTTGATCGACGGTTTCAAGGTTTGAATGATACTGTACTCTCAATCATTGATTCTTAAAAGTGGGTGCGCGCTTGTTTACAAAAGCGTCCATGCCTTCCTTTTGGTCTTGGGTGCTGAAGAGGGAGTGAAAGAGTCTTCTCTCAAAGTGCATGCCTTCGCTCAGTGAACCTTCAAACGCTTTGTTGACCGACTCTTTGGCTGCCATGACGGAGAGTTTAGAAAAACTGCAAATGGTGAGTGCCGCGCCCAAGGCTTCGGTGAACAGCTGCTCTTGGGGAACCACACGGCTCACCAAACCTTGCTGCAAAGCCTCTTGTGCGTTCAACATGCTGCCCGTCAACACCATGTCCATGGTTCGTGCTTTGCCCACGGCTCTGGGCAAGCGTTGCGTGCCACCTGCACCTGGAATGATGCCGAGCTTGATCTCGGGTTGACCAAATTTTGCGTTCTCGCTTGCAAAGATGAGGTCACACATCATGGCCAATTCGCATCCTCCGCCCAGAGCAAAACCACTCACGGAAGCGATCACGGGTTTCCTGATGCTGTTGATGGTCTCCCAGTCCCGGGTGATGAAGTTGGCACTGTAGACGTCGCTGAAGTTGTACTGAGACATGGCTTGGATGTCTGCGCCTGCGGCGAACGCTTTTTCATTGCCTTGCAAAATGATGGCGCCAATTTGCTCATCTTGATCAAAAGCTTTCA
>CAIPII010000053.1 GCA_903865035.1 uncultured Burkholderiales bacterium
GCCTTGGACTTTGGTGGCTTGGACCTTCCTCACCTTTGGCATTGGTTTGGGCTCATGGTGGGCCTATTACGAGTTGGGTTGGGGGGGCTGGTGGTTTTGGGACCCCGTTGAGAACGCCTCTCTCATGCCTTGGTTGGTGGCAACCGCGCTCATTCACTCTTTGATGGTCACCGAAAAAAGAGGCAGCTTCAAAGCGTGGACCGTGCTCTTGGCGATTGCCGCTTTCTCGCTTTCATTGCTGGGAACATTTTTGGTGCGATCAGGCGTTTTGACATCCGTGCATGCCTTTGCGTCCGATCCAGCGCGCGGCATTTTCATCTTGGTCTTCTTGGCCTTGGTGGTGGGTTCGTCTTTGACCCTATTTGCTTGGAGAGCACCCACGGTGAGCTTGGGCTCTCCCATGGCGCTCTTGTCCAAAGAGACTTTCCTCTTGGCCAACAGCGTGCTCTTGTCCACTGCAACGCTGGCCGTGCTCTTGGGCACGCTTTACCCCTTGATCATCGACGCATTGAACATGGGGAAATTGTCCGTGGGTCCTCCTTACTTTAACGTTGTCTTTGCCCCTCTCATGGTGCCTGTGCTCTTCATGATGGTGCCCGGTGCCTTGGCGCGTTGGCGCGAGGCCAAGTGGTCTCAGATCAAACCATTTTTGATCTTGCCCTTTTTTGCCGCAACGATTTTCTCCTTGGGTCTCTCGCTTTGGATGGGACACCAAGATGCAGGCATTTTGCTGGGCTTTTGGTTGGGCGCATGGGTCGCGTTTGCCAGTATTCAACAAGTCGCTTGGCGTGCCAAGCAAGGTCTGCGCATGGGAGGATCATTCCTGGGCATGCAAATCGCTCACTTGGGACTGGCCGTTGTGGTCTTGGGTGTCACGGGTGTTAAAAACTTTGAAATTGAGCGCGACGTCAGGATGGGTGTGGGTGACCAAGTGACACTTGCTCAGTACCACTTCAAGTTGGTGGACGTCAAAGAGGTGAGAGGCCCCAATTACAAAGCGCTCAGAGCACAGGTCAATGTCACCAAGGGAGAGTCTGAGACAGTGATCAAGACCTTGACGCCTGAAAAGCGTTTTTACCTCTCCTCCACCATGCCCATGACCGAGGCCTCGATCGATTCTGGCTTCATGCAAGACTTGTATGTGTCGCTTGGAGACGTTTTGAGTGGTCCCACTCCACAGTGGAGCATGCGCGTTTATTACAAGCCCTTTGTCCCATGGCTTTGGGCCGGTGTGCTCTTGATGGTCTTGGGTGGTTTGCTCGCTTCATTTGACAAGCGTTACAGAGCGCCCGTTTTGGCTGGTGATGATCAAGCGCATGACCAGGAGCCTGAAGTCCATGAGACCCACCATGACAGTCAGCCGCATGATTTGGCCAGCACCCACAACGCATGAGCGCAACACCTAAAGTCCAAACCGATCAATGGAGCAAAGTGCTTTGATACAAAAGAAATTCTTGATCCCATTGGTGTTGTTTTTCGTGTTGGTGATTTTCCTGGGGGTGGGCTTGCGTCGCGACCCCAAAGAGATTCCCTCACCGCTCATCAACACCGCTGCGCCCGATTTTGATCTTCCCACTTTGAAGGGCGAGGGCAACTTCTCGCCCAAAGCGTATTTGGGTCGCGTGTGGCTCTTCAACGTTTGGGCCACTTGGTGTGTGTCTTGTCGCGAAGAGCACCCTGTGTTGGTCGCCTTTGCCAAGCGAGAGGGCGTGCCCATCGTGGGCTTGAGCTACAAAGAGATCCAGCCCTCGGATGAAGACAAGGGCCCCATGAGTTTGGAGAGCAAATTGTCACTGGCGCGCGCCAGAAGTTTTGAGTGGCTCAAAAAGCACGGCGACCCCTACCAACTCTCGGTCCTCGATTTGGATGGACGTGTGGGCATCAACTACGGGGTCTACGGCGTGCCGGAGACTTACCTGATCGATGCCAAAGGCTTCATTCGCTACAAGCACATTGGCCCAGTCACCCCTGAGGTCTTGGCTCAAGAGGTCATGCCCTTGGTGCTTGATCTCCAAAAGGAGGCCTCGGCCAAGTTCTCTTCCAACGCCACGCCTTCACAATCCTCTTCACAGCATTACGCACTGCAATGAACCTCGCTATCCTCTCTGAATCAAAGTGTTGGGGACTCTGTGGCCTTAAGGTTGCTCGAGCGTTCTTGGCTCTCACCCTTGCCTGTATCTTCATGCAAGCCACACCCTTTGGGGTTCATGCCGAAGAGGCAAAACCCTTGGCCGAGGACCCTGTGGTCGAGGCACGGTTGGTGGACATTGCCCAAGAGCTCAGGTGCTTGGTGTGTCAAAACGAGTCTCTGGCCTCCTCGCGTGCAGACTTGGCCGATGACTTGAGGCGAGAGGTGCGCTCATTGATCAAGGCGGGCAAAAGCGATGATGAGATTCGCACCTTCTTGGTCTCTCGTTACGGAGACTTTGTCTTGTACCGTCCCAAAATCAAACCCCTCACTTATGGTTTGTGGTTTGGTCCCTTTTTGGTGCTCGTCTTGGCTCTTGTTTTTCTGTACCAACACTTAAAGGCTCGTGCAGCCACCGAGCAAAACACAAGCGCTTTGACACCAGAAGAGCGCGAGAGGCTTCGTGCCATTTTGAAGGAACAATAAACGTGGCTGAACTCATTGAATTCACATTGGCGGCCCTCTTTTTGGTGCTCTTGGTGGTGGGCGTTTTGGCCAGACACTTCAAGCTCACCCAACTGCGTTTGAGCCAGGCCAACCCTCAAGGCACTCATGGAGCACTCAAAAGCGACGAGCATGAGCAATCCAACCCCTCTCAACTCCAAGCCCAACAAACGGTCCATGAGGTCATCTTGGCCCATGCCAACGCGTTTCGTGCCCAGCTCAAAGAACTCGAGGCCGAGCGTGACAAGGGGCTCTTGAGCGAAGAAGAATTTGCCAAGCAGCACGATGAAATGGCCAAAAGGTTGCTGGAAGACACCCAGGCTTTGAAGCTCAAAGGCGCTCAGGCCAACTCGCCTGACACTGAGCCCAGTGCTCATTTGAGTGCAACCCAATCTCACCAAGAAGCGTCCAAGTTCAAGCAAGCCCTCTCTTGGGTGGGCAAGGGGTCGAACTTGGCCGCCTCTTTGGGTGTTGTGTTTGTGCTGGGGGCATTTGGACTTTACGCCTGGCTTGGTCAACCCAAAGCGCTAGACCCCATGAGCGCACAAAACCAAGCGTTTGACGAAAACTCTCACGCACAAACTCCCCAAGAGCTCAAAGAGATGGTGGATGACATTCAAAGCAAGCTCAAAAAAGACCCCAACTCCTGGGAGGCTTGGTTGATGTTGGCGCGCGTGCAAAGAACCCGAGAAGACTATGAGGCCTCAAATCTGGCCTTTCAAAAAGCCTTGTCCTTGAGTGAAAACGATGACATTCAAATCGAACGGGCTGAGGTCTTGGCGCTCAAGAACCACGGCAGTTTTGCTGGAGAGGCGCAAGAGATCATCGACAAAGTGCTCAAAGCCAACCCCGATCAACCCAATGCACTTTTGTTGGCTGGAAGTGCAGCTTTCTCTACAGGCAACTTCAAGCTCGCTTTGCTTCACTGGACTCGCGTGAGAGCCCAAGTGGATGAAAACTCTGAGGAAGCACAGAGCTTGGACCAAGTCATTCACATGGCGCAGCAAAAGTTGGGGATCAAAGTGGCCGAGCCCAAAGCCGCTCAACCCAGTCCCAAAGCTTCATCGGGGGCGCTTGGTGTACAAGGGCGTGTGAGCATTGCACAAGCCCTCATGCAGCAAGTCGCGCCAAGCGACACGGTCTTCATCTACGCCAACGATCCTCAAGGCTCACGCATGCCATTGGCCATCATGAAAGTGCAAGTCAAAGACCTGCCCATGGCCTTCAACTTGAACGACGACTTGGCCATGTCTCCTGCGCAGCGCATCTCCCAGTACCCCAAGGTCATGCTCCATGCGCGCGTTTCAAAATCCGGTCAAGCCATGCCTCAGCCCGGCGACTTGGGCGTCACGCTGGGGCCCATTGATTTGGGCTCGAAGGGTGTTGAGCTCAAAATTGAGGGCCCCAACAAGCCCTGATCAAGTCTCTTGCGTTGCGCTAGGCGCCTCTAGCACTTTGTGGATCAGCGAGAGGGAGACCCCCAAAAAAAAGAGCATGCGACACGACAAGTGCCCATGCTCTTTGGTGTTCAAACCCAGTCCAGCGGGTTTGAAGTTCACATTGACTTAGCTCATCAAAAAGCCATGCATCCTTGCAAAGTGCAAAGTTTGGGTGCGGCTCTTGACGTTGAGTCTTCTAAAGAGGCGCCACAAGTGCACCTTCACGGTGTGCTCGCTGATGTTGAGCTCCAGCGCAATGTCTCGATTGGACAGACCCCTGTCGAGCATCAAAATGAGTTGCTTTTGGCGCTTGCTGAGCTTGGTCTCGCTGCCCGCAGTGGCTGGGAGTTCTTCTTCGTCTTCTTCAGCGCTTTTTTCTTCGTGAAAGAGTCCACCAATGGCTGCCGAGATGTCACTGGCTTGGGTGGATTTTTCGATGTAGAGATCAGCACCTGCCTCCAAACAAGTCTCCTCGGCTTCACCTGAGGGCATGGCCGAGATCACCACCAAGGGGACATCGCTGTACATGGCCTTGATGTCAGAGATCGCAGAGACCCCTTTGACACCAGGCAACAACAAATCGAGCACGAACAAATCGGGCGCGCCATTTTTGATGATGGCCGCTTGCAACTCGGAGAGTTTTTCCAACTCCACGACTTTGGATGCGGGCTTGATGCGCCTGAGCAGCATCCCTAGCGCTTGTCTAACCAAGGGGTGATCATCAATGACATACAAACTCATGATTTTCTTCCTGTTCAATAGTTAAGGCCCATGGCCTGACGGACATCCTGCATGGTCTCACGGGCGCACACGCGTGCACGCTCAGTGCCTGCGTCCACGATTTCGCGTACCAGTTTGGGGTTGTAGACATAGGGTTGCGCACGCTCGAGCATGGGTTGTTGCTCGGCCAAAATCGAATCGATCACAGGTTGCTTGCACTCCAAGCAGCCAATTGAGGCGCTCGTGCACCCGGCTTGAACCCAGGCTTGAGTGGGTGCATCTGAGTAGACTTGGTGGAATTGCCAAACCGTGCAACGCTTGGGGTCACCTGCATCGGTGCGCTTGACGCGCGCAGGATCGGTGGGCATTTTTTTGATCTTGGACTCGAGTGTGTCTTTGCTCTCTCGCATGGCAATGGAGTTGTTGTAGCTCTTGCTCATCTTGGCGCCGTCCAGGCCCGGCAATTTGCTGTCCTTGGTGAGGAGCACTTGGGGTTCCACCAAAATGCTCGACCCCGTGCCTTTGAAGTAACCCTCGAGACGCTCTTTGTCATGGGCGTCCAAAAGGGGCGAGGACTGCACAAAGCCCAAGGCGCCGGTGAGGGACGCTTCGTCTCCAGTTTCTTGAAATTTCTTTCTCGACTTCTCAAAGCGTTTGACTTGATCGCTTGGCAACTTGGCAAAGGTTTGAGCGAGTTTTTCCTCGAAATTCACCTCTCTGCCGTACAAGTGGTTAAAGCGCCTGGCCGCCTCACGCGTGAGCTCCACGTGTGAAGATTGGTCCTCGCCAACGGGCACGTACTTGGCCTTGTACATCAAGATGTCTGCGGCTTGTAAGAGGGGATAGCCCAAAAAGCCATAGGTTGAGAGGTCTTTGTCTTTGAGTTTTTCTTGTTGGTCTTTGTAGGTGGGCACACGCTCCAACCAACCAATGGGTGTGCCCATGGCCAAGAGCGTGAAGAGCTCGGCGTGCTCGGGCAAGCGGCTTTGCAGAAAAATCGTGCATTGATTGGGGTCCAGACCCGCGGCCAACCAATCGATCACCATTTCGTAGACATTTTTTTCGATGATTTCACGGCTCTCGTAGTGGGTGGTGAGCGCATGCCAATCGGCGACAAAATAAAAGCAATCCATGCGGGACTGCAAATCCACCCAGTTTTTGAGGGCCCCGTGGTAGTGTCCAAGGTGCAAAGCCCCAGTGGGCCTCATGCCAGATAAAACGCGTTCTTTCATATCGTACTTTGTATCATCGCATCAAGGGGACTCAAAACCCAGTCGATCAAGGCATAGGTCAAAGCCATCAAAGGTTGCATCCATATCGAGTTCAAGGCGCCCACCATGACCATGAACATCACAATGAAAAATCCGTAGGGCTCAATCCTGGAAAACGACATCGCCGCCTTCCATGGCAACAGTCCCACCACAATGCGTCCACCGTCCAGGGGTGGAATGGGAAAGAGGTTGAACGCAAACATCACCACATTGACCATGACGCCACCTTGGGCCATGGCCAAGAAAAATCGCTCTTGAACGTTCAGTCCTGTGAGAGCAAAGAGCACCAATCCCCAAAGCAGGGCTTGCAATAAATTGATGGCTGGGCCCGCCAACGCAACCCAGACCATGTCTTTTTTGGGGTTCCTCAAATTGCCAAATCGCACGGGGACTGGTTTGGCGTAACCAAAGAGCATGGCACCAGAGGTCGCAAAATAAAGGACCAAAGGCATCAAAATGGTGCCCACCAGGTCAATGTGGTTCATGGGGTTCAGGGTCACGCGCCCCATCATGCGAGCAGTGCCGTCGCCAAAGTAATTGGCCACATAGCCGTGTGCCGCTTCGTGCAATGTGATTGCGAACAAAACGGGCAGCGCAAAGATCAAAACGGTTTGAATGAGGTGATTGGATTCCACCCCCTCATTGTGACATCCTTCGACTCGTTTTGTAGCTAAAAGTTACGCTTATCTTGTCAAAATTGAGACAAATTAAGCCTTTTTGGGACTTTTTTCAATCAATTTTCTGCGACCGATATCCCTAAAATTGACAGCGATCCGGCGCCTTGGCGGATCAAAACCGGATCCAATCCGTGGTTCATGGGCGTCAGATCCAAGACAGTGGTTTGGGTCATGGGGGTGGGACCTGCATCAATCACACCTGCAATTTGGTGCTCGAGTTGAGTGCGAATCTCCTCTGGGTCGTTGAGAGCTTGCCCATCCAAGACCAGTGTGGTTCCCAAAAGCGCGCTTCCATGGATGGCAATCAACATTTGCAAGCTCACATGATCGGGGACTCTGAGACCAATGGTCTTTCTTTGCGGGTGGCTCACCCGCTTGGGGACCTCTTTGGTGGCCTCTAGGATGAAGGTGAAGGGGCCTGGTGTTGCACTCTTTAAAAGTCTGAACTGCTTGTTGTCGACCTTGGCATAGTTTGACAGAGTGGCGAGATCTGGACACATCAAACTGAGCAGATGTTTTTCATCGATCCCTTTCACACGCCGCATGGCTTGCACGGCCTGGGTGTCATCGATTTGGCACACCAGAGCGTAACTCGAGTCGGTGGGCACGGCAAGTACTCCGCCCTTGGCTAGCAATTGCGAGGCTTGTTTGAGCAGTCGCTCTTGCGGGTTGGTGGGGTGGATTTGAAAAAATTGAGCCATTGGGGTTCAGAGAAAAAAAAGAACAACAAACCAAGCTCTAGATGAGGTTCAGTTCTCGCTGACCCCAGCGCTTGAGTGAGGGAGTGGTTGAGATTTTTGGAGTGAGATCCATGCCGAGGCCACCCCGCAAAGCACGATCAGAGCAATGCCCATGCAAGCCGTGCTGTCTGGTACGTGGGTGAAGACCAACCAACCAAAAAGTGTTGCAAAGGCAATGGAGCTGTACAAAAAAGGTGTGATGAGGGAGGCCTTGGTGCTTTGAAAAGCCAAGATGAGCAAAAAGTGACCGGTGGTGCCCGCCGAGCCCGCCAGCAGCATGAGCCACCAATAGTGAGAGTCAAATTGAGTTGACCACTCTTGACTCACCCAAAACGAAATCACCAATGCACCAATGCAACCCGTGAAGAGATGCATTTTCATGGGGTCTTCGGTTTTTGTCATGTGGCTCGTGAGCGTTTGAAACAACGCGTAAGAAATGGCCATACCCAGTGGATAAAGGGCTGCTTGTGGCGTGATGTCTCCACCCGGTCTCACAATGAGCAAGGCGCCCATCAAGCCCAAAGCCACCAAGACCCAACGCATGGGGGTGACATGCTCTTTCATGAAAATGCGAGCCAAGATCGTCACGAGCAAGGGGGTCACCATCGCAATCGCGGTGAACTCGGCAACGGGCACTTGCTCCAAACTCTTGAAACCTAAAAAGCTACAAGAGAGCAACAAAAAGGCTCTTAAAACTTGAAGCTTAAAGGCTCGGGTGTGAAAAAGATTCAACCCCTCCTTGGAGAGCATGAGGCCAGTCATCGCCAAAGCTTGGATCATGTACCGTGACCACAAGGCCATGACCAATGGGGTGCCAATCAAGATGAGCTTATTGGTCGTGTCCATCAAGGCAATGAACCCCATGGCAGCGATGCTGAGCAAAATGCCGTGGCTTGAGATGGAGTGCGCTCTCACTGGATGCGGTGCTCTAAGAGCTCCCAAACGGGTTTGAGTTTGCCAGGCAGCCAGGGCAGTGCACCCAAGTCGATGCGACTCTCGTTTGGGCTGTGAAAATCGCTGCCCCTGGAGGCTGCAAAGTCAAACTCCAAGGCCACATCGGCATATTTGATGTATTCGTCTGGGGTGTGTGAGCCCGTCACGACTTCAATGCCTTGGCCTCCGTGAGCTTTGAATTCGCTCATGAAGGCAAATTCCTCTGTGGGCGTGAACCCATAGCGCCCAGGGTGAGCGATGATGGCCATGCCCTTGCAGGCGGTGATCCAGTGCACGGCATCCTTCAAGGAGGCCCACCGGTGTTCAATGAAGCCGGGTTTGCCTTCGGTCAAATAATTTCTGAACACTTCATTGGTGTCGCTGCACACACCAGTCTCCACCAAATGTCTGGCAAAGTGGGTGCGACTGATGAGCTCAGGATTACCAGCAAATCCCAAGGCCCCTTCATAGCAGTTGGGAATGCCGACTTTGGCGAGTTGATCTGACATCTCGCGAGCCCTTTTTTCTCGACCGCCACGAGTGGCCAGCAAGCCCGATTGAATGAGGGGGTCTTCATCGTCAAAGCCCAAGCCCACAATGTGAACGGTTTTGTGGGCAAAGGTGACAGAGATTTCTACGCCAGTTAAGTAGGAAAGCCCCAAAGCTTTGGCGCTGGCTTTGGCCTGGGCTTGACCTCCCACCTCGTCGTGATCGGTGAGAGCCCACAACTCGACGCCATTT
Organism: uncultured Burkholderiales bacterium; assembly: GCA_903865035.1. Classification (GTDB taxonomy): domain Bacteria; phylum Pseudomonadota; class Gammaproteobacteria; order Burkholderiales; family Burkholderiaceae_C; genus Limnohabitans. The sequence goes on from CAIPII010000053.1 coordinate 9,154, forward strand.
TTATGTGCTCTTTGCGCCAGTGCGATTGGCGTGAGGGTGCCATCTGACACCACGGAGTGACAGTGAAGGTCAACGTTGAGGAAAGATTTCACACCCTTATTGTAACTTTTAAGGCCAATCTGTGTTGGCGCATCCAAGCTGCCATCCCTTTGGACTCATTTGGGACATTTAATGTTTAAAAATGTTTTGAACCACGTTGAGCGCTGTGCCGTAGTTTTTAGGCTATAGATTCGCGACAAAACGCTACTTGCAAGAATTGAGGTGGCGCACTTGGTTAATTCAGGGTGTACTCTCTAAGAAGTCCAACACTCCCTGGGTCTCAGGCAAATCAAGGTCACTCAACTCTAGAGTCATCTGTTGCAAAATACATTGCTTGATGCCCATTACACCTACATGCCAGATGCGCAGGTAAAGTTGGTTCATTGCGTTGGGAGTTGAGTTCAAAGTCGGCCAGCTAGTCGAAGCGATGCACGAAGCGTTTCGTTGATTCGTGTTTGCCACCCATCGCCACTTGCTCGTAAAGCAGCCAATACATCTGGGTCCAAACGAAGTTTGATTGGCTCTTTTGTTACAGCTGCCTTGGGGCGGCCACGGGCCTGAATCTTGTTCCCTTGATAGAGGTCGGCAGATTCAAAAAATTCGGCAGTCAATTCCGAAGCATCATCGGGATCACTCCAGGTGGTTGGCGTAGAGCGTTTTTTCGCGGTCATTTGCTTTCCTCATACTAATGATACGGCGCACCTCGCCGCGTGGTGTCCAGACCATCACAACCAGGCTGTCGTCCATCCAGCCGACTGTGATGAACCGGTCTTCCTCGTAGTCCATTCGTTTGTCTTGTCCCGTAAAGTGAATGCCATCAAAGATCTCAACCGCACGGGCGAAGTCCAAGCCACGTTCTTGAAGCGTTTTGTTCCTTTTGGCTTCATTGAACTCGAGTTTCATTGATTATTGTACACCCAATAAGATTGATTGATCACGTCATATTAATGGGAGATCCTGCAAATTGACACCATTGTTGTACCCTTTTTGCCAGTGAGATTGGCTTGAGGGAGCCATCTGTCACCACGGAGTGAGAGTGAACCAACGTTGACGAAAGAATTCACACCCTTTTGAAGGCCAATCTGTGTTGGCGCAGCCAAGCTGGTGTTCCTTTGGGCTCATTTGGGACATTTAATGTTCAAAAATGGTTTTAACCACGTTGAGTGCTGAGCCGTACTTTTTTAGGCTTTACAGGCGATGAAGAGTTTGATTTTTTCAACCCCTCTCCACTCATCGCACTCGAGTCGGTAGGCAAGTTGAGTGCGAGACGGTAGAGGCTCGGTGTTACCAAACCAAATGCCAGCGACCTCCGTTTGGTGAAATTTCAATTTGACCGATAGGTGCTTTTCTCCCACCACCCTTTGCTCCAAAACTTCAAATTCGTTGACAAACAAAGGGTGTGCAAATCCTTGACCCCAAACATGGGACTTGAGTTCGTGGGCCACATCCAGGCTCAA
>CAIPII010000054.1 GCA_903865035.1 uncultured Burkholderiales bacterium
GATTAAAGAAATCATTAATCGACCACATTGCTGAGATTTCACATTTTTTTCGCACCAAAACAAAACATTTTTTCATTCACGCACCACAATACATTTTTAAGTCCAACGACCGATGCACCAATTTGGTGTAAATACAAGATTGCAGGTCATAAAATCAAAATCGCGAAACCAAATCGATCGTTGACGTCTTGAAGATGTCTCACCTATTTGGGTTTAACATACCTTTTGGGTGGCACAGTAGTTGCGCTAGCCCTATACGTATCAGATCACCTAAACACCTCATTTTCTAAAGCCATGGAACTCACGCCTCGCGAAAAAGATAAATTGCTCATCTTCACAGCCTCTTTGTTGGCTGAGAGACGAAGGGCCAAAGGCCTCAAATTGAATTACCCTGAATCCATTGCACTCATCAGCGCATTTGTCATGGAGGGCGCCAGAGAGGGCAAGACTGTGGCTCAACTCATGAATGAGGCCAGAGGTGTATTGAGTGCCAGTGATGTGATGGATGGTGTGGCCGATATGATTCCAGACATCCAAGTTGAAGCCACTTTTCCAGATGGCACCAAACTCGTGACGGTTCACCAACCCATCGTTTAAATCATTCATATTCTTACCTGTTCGAACATCAGCAAAAGGGCACACCTATGATTCCCGGAGAACTCATTGTTGACGAGGGGCACCACTTGCTCAACGTTGGTAGAAGAACCATCACGTTGGTGGTTCAAAACACGTCCGAGCGCCCCATCCAAGTGGGCTCGCACTATCATTTTTCAGAAACCAATGAAGCCCTGAGTTTCGATCGCGCCTTGGCCCGTGGCATGCGACTCAATATCGCTTCGGGCACTGCTGTGCGCTTTGAGCCTGGTCAAAGCAGAACCATTGAGCTCGTCGACATTGCTGGTTCAAGAGAGATCTATGGTTTTCGTGGACTCACCCAAGGAGCACTGTGATGGCAACGATTGGAAAACGTGCTTACGCTGAAATGTATGGGCCCACCGTGGGTGACAGAGTCAGACTGGCTGACACAGACTTGATCATTGAAGTGGAGAGGGACCTGACCCTCAACGCTGGCTCCTACGGTGAGGAAGTTAAATTCGGTGGAGGCAAAACCATCAGAGACGGTATGGCTCAATCGCAAAGAACGCGCGACGGCAAATCTATCGGACCCCAAGCTGCTGGTGCAGTTGACACCGTTCTCACCAACGCTTTGATCTTGGATCATTGGGGCATCGTCAAAGCCGATATTGGCCTGAAAAATGGTCGCATCTTTGCCATAGGCAAAGCCGGCAACCCAGATACCCAGCCCAACGTTGACATCATCATTGGAGCCAGCACCGAGATCATCAGCTGTGAAGGCATGATCGTGACTGCAGGCGGCATCGACACGCACATTCACTTCATTGCTCCGCAGCAAATTGAAGAAGCGCTCAGCAGCGGCATCACCACCATGATTGGCGGTGGTACTGGGCCAGCAACCGGAACTTTTGCAACCACCTGTACCCCAGGAGCTTGGCACTTGGAACGCATGCTTCAAGCCGCAGATGCCTTCCCCATGAACCTTGGATTTCTTGGAAAGGGCAATGCCTCTTTGCCAGAATCTTTGCACGAACAAATCAACGCTGGCGCAATAGGCCTCAAACTCCATGAAGATTGGGGTACCACACCACAGGCGATCGACAATTGTTTGAGCGTGGCGGAGGAGACCGACACCCAAGTGGCTATCCACACAGATACCCTCAACGAGTCAGGCTTTGTCGAGGACTCGGTTGCAGCCTTCAAAGGTAGAACCATTCACACCTTCCACACCGAAGGTGCAGGAGGAGGACATGCGCCTGACATCATGAAAGTGGTGGGTGAACACAATGTGCTGCCCTCCTCCACCAATCCCACGCGTCCATACACCATTAACACGCTTGATGAACACGTGGACATGCTCATGGTTTGCCATCATTTAGACCCCAGCATTGCTGAGGATTTGGCATTTGCAGAAAGTCGCATTCGCAAGGAAACCATAGCTGCAGAGGACATTTTGCATGACCTAGGAGCCATCAGCATGTTCAGCTCCGACAGCCAAGCCATGGGCCGAGTTGGCGAAGTGATCATGCGATGCTGGCAAACGGCTCACAAGATGAAACTTCAAAGAGGTAAATTGCCAAACGACACCTCTCGCCATGACAATGAGCGTGTCAAGCGCTACCAAGCCAAACTCACCATCAACCCAGCCATTGCACATGGCATCAGCCACGAAGTGGGCAGCATTGAGGTTGGTAAGTGGGCCGATTTGGTCATTTGGAGACCAGCCTTTTTTGGGGTGAAACCCTCCACCATCCTCAAAGGTGGCTCCATTGCAATGGCTGCAATGGGTGACCCCAACGCATCGATCCCGACCCCACAACCTGTTCACTACCGCCCCATGTTCGGCGCTTTCGGTGGTGCAACGGCCAAAGGCTCATTGACCTTTGTCTCACAAGCCAGTTTGACCCAAGGCATTCGTTCTCGCTTTGGATTGCAAAAAGAATGTGTGGCCGTTAAGAATATTCGAAACGTTGGAAAAAAGGACATGGTGCACAACCACTACACACCAAAGATGGAGATCAATGCGCAAACCTATGAGGTCAGAGCCGATGGCTTGTTGCTCACCTGTGAGCCCGCTGTCACTTTGCCCATGACCCAACGCTATTTCTTGTTTTGATCCAAAGTTCACAAGCGCCTCCTCAAGTTCATCCCACAATGAAATTGTTCAACAAACACCTCCCCAAGGGTGCTTCGATGGCAAAGGCCTTGATTGCCCGCGCACCATCCATCTCACTCGACTGGGACCAAAGACAACGCAGCCGGCTCAATGGATTGAATTCCAATGATGAACCTGTGGCTTTGTTTTTACAGCGTGGGAAAGTGTTACGCGGTGGAGACGTGATGGTGAGCGAGCAAGGAGAGTTGTTGAAAATCATCTCCACACCACAATCCGTGCTCAAAATTACCTCATGCGCCATACATGGCAGCCCCTTGGATTTGCCCCGAGCCGCTTACCATTTGGGCAACAGACATATCCCCATTGAAATTCAAAGCACCCATTTGCTGATGGAACACGATCATGTGATTGAAGAGATGTTGAAAAACATGGGGCTCATTGTCGAAAAATGTGAGCTGCCCTTTGAGCCCGAAGCCGGTGCCTATGAACATGCTTCAGGCCACCATGTGCATCACGATCACGAACATGATCACCCGCACGATCACGGTCATCCTTGAGTGCTCGCCCCTTCATTCAATGCATCAATGCATCAATGCACCAATGCCTCATCAACCCATGGTCACACAGCAAACTTCACCAGCGATGACCAGCCCTACCCCCTCCGCTTTGACGCCGACCACACTCATGAAACTCATGTGGCTGGCCTCTCCCGCGTTGGCTGTGGGCGGGTTTTCATATTCAGAAGGATTGGAGTCTGCCGTCGAGCAAGGATGGGTGATTGACGAGCCTAGTGCAACCCAATGGCTGATTGATCAAATGCTTTTGTCTCAAGCCAAAGGCGACTGGTCCCTTGTTGCGCAAGCCATCACATCTTGGTCTGAATTCAAAGAAGCCGAGCTTGAAGAACTCAACACTTGGGTGCTCATGACACGAGAAACACACGAATTCAGACTGCAATGCGTACAAATGGGTCGCTCTTTGCTCAATTGGCTCACCACCCATCAAAACCTTCAAGACCCAAGGGTTCAATGGTGCTCAACCTTGGACACGCCCACTTGGCCCGTGGTGTACGCTTTGGCTTTGCATTTATCCCACGCTGATGTCCGTTCTGGCCTCGTCGCCTTGGCTTTTGGATGGGCTGAGAACATGGCCCAAACCGCCATGAAAACGATTCCCTTGGGACAAATCGCAGGACAAAAAATTCTCAATCAGTTGATTGAAAATATACCTCAAGCCATTGAAGTGGCCATGCAAACCCAATCGACAAAGCGTCAACTCTTTAGCCCTCACTTATCCATCTTGAGCTCCCAACACGAGCATCAGTATTCCAGACTCTTTAGATCATGAACCAACTCCACCACATTCGAAATCGCGATAAAAAATTACCACCACTTCGAGTGGGCATTGGCGGCCCAGTTGGATCGGGCAAAACAACCCTGCTGGAGATGCTTTGTAAAAACATGCGACAAGACCATGATCTCATTGCCATCACCAATGACATCTACACCAAGGAGGATCAACGCCTTTTGACCATCAGTGGAGCTTTGGAAGCCCAACGGATCATGGGAGTGGAGACGGGTGGCTGTCCTCACACAGCCATCCGTGAGGATGCCTCCATCAACTTGGAGGCCATCGACCGAATGCTAGAACTCTACCCCAACGCAGACATCGTATTTGTGGAAAGCGGAGGAGACAACTTGGCTGCAACTTTCTCACCCGAATTGAGCGACCTGACCATCTATGTGATTGATGTGGCTGCCGGTGAAAAAATCCCAAGAAAGGGTGGGCCTGGCATCACAAAGAGCGACCTCTTGGTCATCAACAAAACAGATCTTGCACCTCACGTGGGTGCAGATTTAGAGGTCATGAAAGCCGATGCCCATCGAATGAGAAGCACCTCAAAAGGCTTAAAGCCCTTTGTCTTGACGAACCTCAAAACGCTTGATGGACTTCAAGCAGTGATCGATTTCATTAAGGTGCAAGGTCTTTTGGGGCTTGAGCCGACACCCGCTCAAGGTGCTGCTTGAGGCGTTTGATTTGAGCTGAAAGCCCACTGCTGCGATTGGCCACTTGAGAGATTGCTTTGGCCACAAGTCCATCGCTTTCTTGCACCAAGGTGAGGTATTTCTTGGCCCGAGTCACCCCCGTGTAGAGCAACTCTTTGCTCAAGGCTTGGTCCATGTGCTGAGGTAAAACCAACAGGGTGTGCTCATACTCAGAACCTTGTGATTTGTGAATGCTCATTGCAAACGAAGTTTGCACATTGACCAAGCGAGCAAGAGAAAAAATCCTTAATTCATCGCCCGACAAAAAATAGGCTTTCAAAGCGGGATCACCCAACTTCTGCGGCAACACCAATCCAACGTCCCCATTGGACAAACCCAAATCATGTTGGTTATGGGTCACCATGATGGGACGCCCGGCGTACCACTCTCCCGTTTGGGGCAAATCAAAGGAACTCAACACTTGTGTCTCAATGGCTTGATTGATGTTCTTAGCACCCATAGGACCTTCATTGACAGCACATAAAACCCGAAATCTCTCGAATTCGAGCAACAACGCTTTGACCCAATCTTCGGGAACCACCGATGAAGTGTGATTTGATGCTTGCTTTGCAACTTCAATCCAATCACAAAGCAAGCGCAAATACAGGTAGAAGTTAGGCCGACTCTTGGGTAGATCATCTGCAGAGGGCTTTATGGACTCATCCACTACGCCTTGAGCTTGGGCGTATTTTTTAAGTTGGAGCACCCCATCTGTGGAGACCTCATCACTGAGCCATTGATTGAGAGCACGCAGATCGGCCGATTTGATCAATTCAGCCAACGATGCGATGGGACCTTCAAAACGCCGACTGCGCTTGAGCTGTACGATGTGATCTGACAGTTCCAACGCTTGAAGACCAGGGCTCTCCATAGCACCGCCAAAGTCACTTGGCAAATCCATGACACCTTGCAACTCAGCAAATACCTGCTTGGAGTATGACGACAAGGCATGAGATTGCTGCAATTGTTTTGAAGGTTGACACAAGTCAGCCAAAACACTTCCCGCCTCGACTGCAGCAAGTTGGTCAGGATCACCTAAAAATATCAATTGCGTGTTGGCCTCAAGCGCTTGCATCAAGGTCGCCATCATCTCCAAATTGACCATTGAAGCTTCATCGACAATCAGCACATCCACATCCAATGGATTCTTGGCATTGTGCTTGAACCTTGAACCATCGGCACTTGCACCCAAAAGAGAATGCAAGGTTTGTGCTTTGGTGAGATTGGCAATGTCTTGATTGATGTCAACTTGCCCCTGAAGTTGGAGCTGAATCGGACCCATTGCATTCTGTATCGAGCGCAACAATCGAGTTGCAGCCTTACCCGTTGGAGCAGCCAAGGCAACTTTGATCGAATTGGGCCGATCTTGTAGCGAAAACATCAACGCCAAAATTCTGGCCACGGTATAGGTCTTGCCGGTCCCAGGCCCACCCGTTACAAAAGTGAGGCCAGATCGGATCGACAAAGCGCATGCCAATTGCTGCCAATCGACAGACTCGGGGCTCACGGGAAAAAGCAAGGACAGGTAATGCTTGAGTTGCTCTGCGTCGTAGGGTAAACGTGTTCTAGCGCGATCAATCAAAGACTTCGCAACCAAGAATTCTGATATCCAGTGCCGTCGAAAATACAGTGAAGGCTCTTGACTCCAACGCTCAAAAACCACTGGAGCGCAATCCAACAATTGCGCCTCTGACAAAGCCCAGCTCTCTGAATCATGACGAATCAAGACGCTCGACTCCAGCGCTTGAATCCACTCGGATTCGCTTTGCGGCATCAAATCAGACAGCGAGCTCCAAGCCGTGAGCTCTTGCCCCAAGGCGCTTGGCCAATGCTGCAAAGCTTTCAGAGGCAAACAAGTGTGCCCCAACCCCTCCCAACGACTGAGCATGCAAACAGCCATCAAAACGGCTGCACCACTGGTGTTGGGATTCATTTGAGCAAACGTATTGGCACAGGCCCAATCAATGTTGCGCAACCAACCCTCTGACGCACATGCTTTGAACACAGACAGCACACGTTCTTGAGATGGATTCAAACTTGAATGAACGCTCATCAAGAGTCCCCCACTTCTTGAACATTGCGCAGTCGCTTTTTGGTGTTCAAACTTTTTTCCAAATCATTCATCCATTCAGCATTGGCCTTTAGCATCAACATGCCATTGTTGTGAAGGCCAACACCACGCAAATACCAAACGATTGCACCACCCAAATGCAAATTGGGGTCATAAGCATCCTTGAGACGTGTCTTTAAATGACGGTGCAATGCCAACAAATAGATGCCCGCTTGAATGTCGTAATGATTGTTGGCTACATCTTGCTCAAGGTTCGATGTACTGTAGGCATCCTCTTTCACCCCCAGTTGGTTGGTTTTGTAGTCTATGACCCAATAGCGTCCATCGATGTGGCATACCAAATCCATGAAACCCATCATCAATCCGTGCCAGTCCAATACAGAAAATTGCTCTCGCTCTAGATGTGGCAAAGCGTGTCTAGAGCAAGCTTGGGTGAAGGCCAAGGCGTTGAAAGACTCAATGGAGAGCCAGAATTCCATCTCGGTGAGTTTCGATTCAAGCTCACCCAAGGTACATTGACCCAGCAAGGGAATTGAATATATGGACCTCATCCACTCCTCGATCCAAGCCCTGAGCACATCCGTTTGATCGCCATCCAAGACATCCCCTGACCCCAAAAGAAGCGAAGTTTGTCTGAAATGAGGATGTTTTTTCAAAATCGCATTCACACTCACCAAGTTCTGTAGCGTTTGGATTCGCGGTTCAATCAGGGACACGTAAAGTGGATCTTGAGTTTGAATGTGGTGAAAACCCACAGATTCATCGACCAAGCGC
>CAIPII010000055.1 GCA_903865035.1 uncultured Burkholderiales bacterium
ACTTCTTCGTGCGTTGGGCACATTTTGATTTTTGAATGAGGTGGATCAAATTGTATTCAATTTCATTCGTGTGTTCAGGGTTGTTGCTCACGAGTTGAAAGAAAGGGGGGAGTACCACCAAGGTGGTCTCGGGGAAATGTATTTTGCGCTCTTTGGGAGCATCAATGTTGAACCTCTGAACGTTGGGGAAGCCTTTGAACGCATTTGAAGACAGAGAATATGCCCCCCTGTATTTGGGGTGTTCACAGTCGTAAAAGAAGTTGTTGATCTCGTTCAAGTTCAAAACATCTTTTTTCTGAATGCCCAGTGAGACCAAAAGATCTTCTTGTTCAAATCGTTCCAAGAGCGTTTCACAATCAACCTCTTGTTGACTTTGAAATCCATAGATCTTGTTGCTGGAGTACTGACCTTCTTCAACGTAAGAGTAGCAAGAAATTTTGCGGCTGATTTTGATCAACTTACCCAACAAATAGCCTGTGTGGGGCAAGAACAAGTGAAGGAGTTGCTGGTGGATGGGGTTGATGGACAGGAGCGTTTTCAGAAATGTAACGGTCCTCTCGATGTTCCATACTCCATCGTCTAAAACGCTGATTGCCCCTTCAGCCTCAATTCCACGCGCTGTGATTTGTTGGCTGGGTGAGTCAGGGTTTTGTTGCGCAATGAGCTTATTGAGCGTGTACGTGATGGGATTGTGAGAATAATAAATACGAAGCTCATCCATGCCGCACTCGGTCGATTACAAAAGTGTAATCATACTGAGCCCTTGTTAACGGCTGATAAAGACACGGGGCAGATTGAGGATTGGCCCTTGAACTTTACACTTCAAATTTGAGACAAGCTTTGGGTCTTCAAAGCACCTAGGAAGAGTGGACCTCTATGAATTCAATTCGATTGAGCTGCGTGCTTTGAGCTATTTGAATTCAGAAGAGTGGAGTTGAGCGTGCGAGAGAGGGAGATGCTGCTGGTGTTTCCGATCCAAGCCCTTTGGTTTTTAGTTTGATCGAATCAAAAGTTGTGAGGCCAATTCGGTCAAAGCTTGTTTGTGGTGTGAATCTGGAAGGGGCTCCAAGGCCTGGATGGCAAGTTTGGCTTGTTCATGTGCCACGGCTTTGGTCGCTTGCATGGCGCCGGTGTCCACAATGATTTTCAAGATGGGGGCGATGTCTGGTGTGTCTCCCAACTCAATGGCCGATTTGATGATTTGTTTTTCCTCGGGAGAGCAACGCTGCATGGCAAAAATCAGTGGGAGCGTGGTTTTGCCTTCTCGCAAATCGTCCCCTAAATTTTTGCCCAGCAAATCACTCTCGCCCTCGTAATCCAAGGCATCATCGATGACTTGAAACGCGGTTCCCAAAGCCAGTCCATATTGTGCGCAGGCTTGAATCAGGTGTTCATCGCTTCCCTTCACAATGGCTGGAAGCTTCGCGCTGGCTTCAAAGAGTTTGGCGGTTTTGGACTGAATGACTTCTAGGTAGCCCTCAATGGAGAGATCGGAATCGTGCAAGTTCATCAGTTGTTGAACTTCGCCCTCGGCGATGACGTTGGTGGCGTTGGCCAAGACCCGCATGATTTCCATGTTGTTGCAGTCCACCATCATCTGAAAAGCGCGGGAATATAAAAAATCACCCACCAAAACGCTTGCCGGGTTGCCAAAGGAAACGTTGGCCGTTGGGCGACCTCTTCTGAGCGTGGAATCGTCCACCACGTCGTCGTGTAAGAGTGTGGCGGTGTGGATGAACTCAACAACGGCTGCCAACTCAAAACGGTCTGCACCTTGGTGTCCGATGGCACCGGACATCAAAAGCAACAAAGTGGGTCGCACGCGCTTGCCGCCTGCAGAGATGATGTATTTGGCGACTTCACCCACCAAAGGCACATCGGAGGCGAGTCGTTCAGAGATCACCCGATCCATTTGCTCCAAATCTGAGGCCACCAATGTGGCAAAGAGCGGCTGTGAGATTTGATCGTTGAGCAAGGGTTTTTGATTGTTGGATTGGTGACTA
>CAIPII010000056.1 GCA_903865035.1 uncultured Burkholderiales bacterium
ATTTTTTGTATTAAATCAACGTCCTCCCTAGGAGGTAATTCGCTGCAGGAGGCTTGAAACATCAAGCCCACTCGATCTTGACCAAAGGGCACGCAAATGGCATGTTCAAAACGTTTCATCAACGGTTGAAGCGTGCTTCGGATATTGTGTACGGAACTTGAATTGGTCCAAATCATCGAGACAAAATTCCAAGCGAAATTGGCTTTCAAAATTCGCACTGCTGCATGTTTCAATTCAGGTTGTTTAGAGTGTTCGCAAAAACTTGATGTCGTGAGAGCGTTGACACCAGTCAGTGGGCTTCCGTTGTTTGCTCGACCACTCAGAAACTCCTCCCCCCAATGCATGGCGATGAACGCTTGGTTGATGCCCACTTGAGGGCTGGACTTCGCTGCGATGACGATTGATCCTCGCTTGCTCGTTACATGCAACAAGTCACCCTCTTGCCATTGGTTTCGCTCCATATCTTGTTGATGAAGCTCAATGACTGGCATGGGGGAGTGTCCAAAAAGTCTAGCAACAAGTCCTGTGCGAGACATTCCATGCCATTGATCTCTTAATCGTCCAGTGTTCAAGGCGAAAGGGTATCGAGACTCAGTGACTTCAGCCGTTTTTTGATACCGTACATTTGCAAACTGCGCTTTTTTGCTCTCAGTTGCGAATTGGTAATCCTCGTACAAACGTTTTTTCCCCTCGATGGCCCCCAAAGGAAAGGGCCACTGGCTAGGCGTGAGCTCTAATTTTTCATAACTTAGGCCAGATATATCAAGGTCTCTGTGCTGAGTTGATTGTCTGTGTTCAAGCCAAATGCTCTCCGGTGTTTCGTAGGGAAAAAGGCTTCCCAAGGAACTACTTTTTCGGTCATCACCGATGCCAAGATGCTCCAATTCCCTTGCAAAGTCGACCACAATGCGCCAATCGGCTTTGCTCTCGTGGGGGCCACAAACTGCTGCTCTGACTCGGCTGATGCATCTCTCGCTATTGGTGACGGTGCCTTCTTTTTCTGCCCAAGTGGTCGCAGGCAAGATGAGATCTGCAAACGCGCCAGTTGCTGTGTGAAGATATGCCTCTTGAAGGACAACCCATTCGCAACGCTGCAGTGCACGTCGGACTGTTGTTTGATCTGGCATGGATTGAGCAGGATTTGTGCAGGCGATCCAAAGTGCTTTGATTTCTCCGTCTGCTGCAGCCTCAAACATTTCCACCGCAGTTTTACCTGGTTTAGAGGGAACACTTTGGACGCCCCAAAGGTTTGCGACCTCCTGACAATGCAGAGGGTTGGAGAGATCTCTGTGACCGCTTAATAGATTGGCAAGGCCTCCGACCTCTCGTCCGCCCATGGCATTGGGTTGGCCGGTGAGTGAAAATGGACCAGCCCCTGGTTTACCAATCTGTCCCAACGCCAAATGCAAATTGATCAAAGCTGCATTTTTATCTGTTCCGTGCGATGACTGGTTGAGTCCCTGACAATACAGGCTCAATGTGGAAGGGGAAGTGGAAAACCAGCGAGCTGCTGCTTGAAGATCATCCTCAGAGATGCCACAGATTTGGCTCACCATTTTGGGTGTGTATTCGGTGAGTGTTTCCTTTAATTTTTCAAACGCTAGCGTATGATTTTGAATGAATTGGCGGTCAATCCAGTCATGCCAATGCGCTAAATAAAGCATGCCATTGAACAATGCCACGTCTGTGCCGGGCAAAATTTGTAGATGTAGGTCAGAGCTGGTAGCTGTATCAGTGACGCGCGGGTCAACAGTGATGATTTTGAGATTTGGGTTGTTTGCCTTTGCTCGTTCAATTCGTCTAAATAAGATGGGGTGAGCAAATGCAGTATTGCTGCCTGCAATAAAAATGCAGCTTGCATGGTCGATGTCTTCATAACAATTTGGCGGTGCATCAGCTCCCAAGGTTTTCTTATAAGCTGCAACTGCACTGCTCATGCAAAGCCTTGAATTGGTGTCGATATTGTTTGTACCGATCAAGCCTTTTGCCAATTTGTTAAAGACATAGTAGTCCTCCGTCAACAATTGTCCCGAAACGTAAAACCCAACAGAATCGACCCCAGCGTTGGCAATGATTTGGTTAAATCGCTTCGCAGCTGTCTCAATCGCTTGAGTCCAACTGACTCGCTCCAGAGGGGCGCCTTTGTGAGAGCGTTGCATGGGATGCTGAACGCGCGTGCTGGAGAGCCAAGCCACATTGGCTGTTTGAGACAATGAGGCGCCTTTGGAGCATAAAAGTCCTTGGTTAGCTGGGTGAGTTGGATCCCCGATAACGTTTACTACTTCGTCACCCTTTGACTCAATGATGACGCCGCAGCCCACGCCACAATACGGGCATGTTGAGCGTGTTTGTTTAAAGTTGCTCATCGGGCGTGCTGAGTTCCTCTGAATCCAAAAACACGTCACGCCCATTCACCTGGACACTAAAGCGCTTGACGCAACCCTCGTCTGGGGCCTTGGCGCAACCGTTGCTTAAATCAATGGTCCAGTTGTGCAGTGGGCAAGCCACAGAGTTTCCAAAAACAATGCCTTGACTCAACGGTCCCCCTTTGTGGGGACAAGCATCAAGAACAGCGAAAATTTCATCCTTGTCGTTTCGAAAGACGGCAACTTCAGCCCCCATCGACTTTTTGATTCTGCGTGCACCCAAAATGGGTATATCGTCAATTTTGCAAATGGGTATCCAGTGAGTGGTGGCTGTGTTCATGATTTGTTGTCAAATGGATTGAAGGTTGTGAGAGATACCTAAGATTGGTTATCAAACAGACAGAGGTGTAAACTGTTTGACATCGACTCTCGCTTTGTCGAATTCAAACCAAGGGTCGGGTTCTCCTTCTAAGCTGAATTTCAAACGTTCCCAAAGTGCTTGCCTCTTTGCATGGTTGTTCAAAATCTGCTCTTTTACATAATCCATGCCCACACGAGCAACATAATGGCAAGTCCTCTCTAAGTACCAACCTTCCTCTCTGTAGAGTTGTAGAAAGGCACCGCTGTACTCCAGCACCTCTTGGTCTGTTTTAAGTTTTACAAAAAATTGGCCAACCTCAGTTTTGATGCCGCCATTACCAGCTATGTAGATCTCCCATCCACTGTCGACCCCAATGACACCAACATCCTTGATACCAGCTTCAGCACAGTTTCTTGGGCATCCACTGACAGCGAGCTTGACTTTATGAGGGGCGTACATTCTCCAAAGCGCGCGCTCAAGGTCTTTTCCCATTTGGGTGCTGTCTTGTGTTCCAAATCGACACCACTCGGAGCCAACACAGGTTTTGACAGTACGAAGTGCTTTGGCATAAGCGTGCCCGCTTGGCATACCGATGTCTTGCCAAACGTTTTGAAGGTCTTCCTTTTTCACCCCCAAGAGGTCAATTCTTTGCCCACCAGTGACTTTGATCGTGGGGATCTTGTATTTATCAGCGGCATCGGCAATTTTTCTCAATTCGTCAGCAGTGGTTTCTCCTCCCCACATTCTTGGAATGACGCTGTAAGTACCGTCCTTTTGAATGTTGGCGTGACTTCTTTCATTGATGTAGCGACTTTGAGGATCGTCAATGGCTTCTTTGGGCCAAGTGCTTAGCAAATAATAATTGAGTGCGGGGCGGCAACTCGCACATCCGTTTGGGGTTCTCCAATTAAGTGCCTTAAAGGCTGAGCTCATGGTGATCAAGTGTTGATCCCTGATGGCCTCCCTGGCCTCTTGGTGCGAGTGGTCCGTGCATGCGCACATGGCCTTTTTCTTGGGTGTTGCCGAGTAATCTCCTCCTGCGGTGAACATCAATATTTGTTCCACCAAACCCGTGCAAGATCCGCAAGATGCGCTGGCTTTGGTATGTCGGCGAACCTCCTCCAAAGTGAAGAGCCCCTTTTCTTGGATGGCCTTACAAATGGTCCCTTTGCTTACACCGTTGCAACCACACACTTCTGCATCTTCGCTCATGCTTTGTGCTTTGGAATGACCTTCGTGACCTACATCGCCTAGGTTAGATTCACCCCACATGAGTTTGTCTCTGATGTCAGTGATGTCTCTAGCATCTCGCAAAAGCTTAAAATACCAACTTCCATCAACAGTATCTCCAAAAAGACAAGCGCCAATGAGTTGGTTGTTTTTGATGACGAGTTTTTTATATACGCCGTCATGCGGATCGCTGAGAATAATTTCTTCTAGATCTTGAGATGGATTTGATGAGTTTTGAGTCGATGTATGGGGCTGCATGGAGCTTTGACCCATGAACTCTCCGGCGCTGAATAAATCAATGCCTGTGACCTTTAGTTTTGTTGAAGTAAGCGAGCCCAAATATCGTGCAATTCCCATCTCTGCCAAATGGTTAGCAAGTACTTTGCCTTGTTCAAACAAAGGTGCTACCAAGCCATAAGCAATTCCTCGGTGGGAGGCGCATTCGCCTACAGCGTAAATCTTAGGGTCGGTGACGGTCTGCAAGGTGTCGCTCACCACAATGCCTCGGTTGCAATGTAGACGCATTTTTTCGGCCAAAGATGTATTGGGTCGGATTCCAACGGCCATCACCACTAGTTGAGCAGGAATTTCTTCGCCGGATTTCAGTAGGACTCCTTTGACGCGGCCAGATTCATCACCGGTTAGTGCCTGCGTTTGAGCGCCTATTCGAAACGTTAAACCTCGTTGAACAAGGCTTTTCTCTAGCATCCCTCCAGCAACTGGGTCAAGTTGCCTCTCCATGAGCCAAGGGGCTACATGAACCACAGTCACTTGCATGCCTCGCTTCATGAGGCCATTGGCTGCTTCCAAACCAAGAAGACCTCCTCCAATGACTACCGCATGCTGATGGCGAGTTGACGCTTCAATCATTGCGAAGGTATCAGAGATGTCTCTGTAGGCCAAAACGCCTTGAAGCTTGGCGCCTTCAATTGGAAGCATGAAAGGGACGGACCCAGTCGCCATGATCAATCGGTCATATTCGGCTGTGATTTCTTGCCCTTTTTCGTTTTTGGCAAAAACCTTTTTTTGAACCCGATCGACCTCGAAAACCGTTGCCCCTAAGTGCAAGGTAATTTGGTGTGCTTGATACCATTCAAGAGGATTTAAAACTATGTCCTCCATGGTTTGCTCACCAGCCAGTACTGGCGACAGTGCGATGCGGTTGTAATTGACGTGCGGCTCAGAACCAAATACGGTGACCTCATACAAATCCGGGGCGAGTTTAAAAAGCTCTTCAAGGGTTCTGATGCCAGCCATTCCGTTTCCGATCATGACCAAGCGGGGGCGTGATTTATGACTCATTGCTGCTTGCCTATTTTTTTGAACGTGGATTTAATGTGTTTTTTCGACGTGGGATTGACGGTTGTACAAAAAGTCAATGACTGAAGAGCGATATGCTTGATACGCGTTGTCTTGTGCAGAGTCAATCCTTGAACGGGGTCGTTTGAGATTGACATGCAAAGTCTCTCCAATGGTTGCTGCTGGTCCATTTGTCATCATTACGATGACATCAGAGAGAAGTACAGCCTCATCCACATCGTGGGTCACCATGACCACAGTACTTTGAGTGGCTGCCACAATCTGTAATAACTCATCTTGCAGTTTGGCTCGAGTGAGAGCGTCCAAGGCACCAAAGGGCTCATCAAGCAACAAGACTTGAGGCTCCATGCTCAAGGCCCTTGCAATGCCTACCCGTTGTTTCATCCCTCCAGAAATTTCCCCCGGCCGCTTAAAAGCGGCGTGGCTCAGGCCCACCATTTCAAGTGCTGCCATGGTTCTTTCCTTCAAAGAAGCTTTACTCTCGGCCGCGCGTCCGATCACCGCTCCTGATGGACCAAAAACACGTTCAACAGCCAAGTACACGTTTTCGTAGCAACTGAGCCAAGGTAGCAATGAATGGTTTTGAAAAACGACTGCTCGTTCGGGGCCGGGGCCAGTAATTTCCTTGTTTGCACATAACAAACTCCCTTGGGTTGGAGTGGTGAGTCCAGCGATTAAATTTAAGAGCGTTGATTTGCCGCAACCCGAGTGTCCGATCAAGGTAACAAATTGACCCTTTTGCACGCTCAAATTGATATCGGTTAAAGCCAAGTACTCCCCTTTCGGTGTTGCAAAGGCTTGTTGCACATCTTGAATGTCAATGTATTTTGTGATGGATGAGTCGTTCATTGTTGTTCTTTCTTTTCTAGAGGGAGAGCATCATTGCTTGACATCGTCAAACGTGAATGCACTTGCCAATCGAATGAGTAACGCCTCCAAGACAAGGCCCACCAAGCCGATCACGAAGATGGCAATGATGATGTTTTTGACATTTAAGTTATTCCATTCATCCCATACCCAAAATCCGATGCCGACACCTCCTGTCAACATCTCAGCCGCCACAATCACCAACCAAGCAGTACCCACTGACAATCTCACTCCAGTGAGCATGTAGGGTAGAACAGCTGGAAAGAGAATTTTGGTCATGATCTTCCATTCAGATAAGTTCAAGACACGTGCGACGTTCATGTAGTCTGAGGGCACGCGTTGCACGCCCACTGCTGTATTGATGATCATGGGCCAAATGGAACAAATGAAGATGGTCCATATTGCTGCAGGGTTTGCACCTTTGAAGACCAATAAGCCAATTGGCAGCCAAGCCAGTGGGGACACTGGGCGCAGAAGACTGATCAAGGGGTTGAACATGTGAGAGGCCCACTGAAAGCGACCAATTAAAAAACCTGCCGGAATTCCAACCAATGCGGCCATGCCAAAACCCAGTGCAACTCGTTTCAAAGAGCTGTAGATGTTCCATCCGATACCTTGGTCGTTAGGGCCATGGCTGTAGAAAGGATCAGCAAAAATTTGCAGTGCTTGCTTGAAAGTTTCAATTGGTGTTGGAAAGGCGCCAGCGCTTTTGAGAGCCACGCCGTACCAAATCAAAATCAAGAGCCCAAATCCAATTAGTGGTGTGATCCAATTGAGAAAGAATGCTTGTTGTCGCACTCTTTTGAGTCTCAAAGCGTTCATGACAAGCCTTGCGGCTTGCTTGTCATTATTGGGAATTTCTGGCTCTAGTTGGGACGCATTGTGAAAGGTGGCGCTGACCATGGGGGTATCCTTGATAGAGATTGGCTTTAAGCGTGGACTTTGAAGCTGTCAGCGTATTTTTTAGGATCTTTGCCATCCCAAACTACACCGTCCATCAGCTTGCTGGATCTCATGACTTCTTTGGGGACAGGCGTTTTGGTCATGCTTGCCGCATCTTTGTACATGTCGATGCGGTTGATCTGTTTTGCAATTGCCAAATATTCAGGATGCTCTTTGAGCAAGCCCCAGCGCTTGTGCTGCGTCAGAAACCACATTCCATCAGAGAGAAAGGGGAAGTTGGCAAATCCATCGTCATAAAACTTCATGAAATTGGGATCATCCCAAGTTTTACCTAATCCATTTTGGTACCGACCTAAGATTCTTTGGTTGATCACATCAACGCTGGTGTTGACATAGGCCTTATCCGCAATGGTCTCTGCCATTTTGTTTTTGTTTTGAAGCCCCGCATCGATCCATTTGCTGGCCTCCAAGATGGCGGCTGTCACCGCTCTGGAGGTGTTGGGATACTTGTTGGCAAAGTCAGCTGTTGTACCCAAAACTTTTTCTGGATGATCTTTCCATATGTCTTGACTGGTTTGCGCAGTGATTCCAATGTTGTCAGCAATGGCTCGATGTCCCCAAGGCTCGCCAACGCAATATCCATCCATGTTGCCCACGCGCATATTGGCCACCATTTGTGGTGGAGGCACGGTGATGACTTTGGCATCGCTCAATGGGTTGATGCCGAAACTGGCCATCCAGTAGTAGAGCCACATGGCGTGAGTGCCTGTTGGAAATGTTTGAGCAAATGTGTAATCGCGCTTTTCTCTGCTCATCAATTTAGCAAGGCTGGCCCCATCAACCGCTCCTGAATCGGCTAATTTTTTTGAAAGGGTAATGGCTTGACCATTGTGGTTTAAGCTCATGAGCACAGCCATGTCTTTCTTGGGCCCGGCTAGTCCGAGATGCACTCCATAGACCAATCCATACAAGACGTGAGCAAAATCCAATTCGCCTGTGACCAATTTGTCTCTGACCCCAGCCCAGCTGGATTCTTTGGTGGGGATGATTTTGACCCCATACTTTTGATCAAAGCCAAGAACTGAAGCCATCACAACACTGGCGCAATCGGTCAAAGGGATGAAGCCAATTTTGACTTCGGTTTTTTCTGGCTTGTCTGAGCCTTGAGCGTAAACTGCGGCTCTCAAAGCGGGGTCTACGCCAATCGCGCCAACTGCGGCGGCTTGTAATATGTTGCGACGTGTCATGGTTTTTTCTAGAAATTGAGGCATTTCTGCTCCAGGATTGATCAATAAAAGCCAAAAAAAAACGTCCACACCAAAGCGCATCAGCAACTTTGATCTGGACGTCCTTGCCCTGACCGCTTGACCTTCGTTGGCCAAGGGTGAACCCATTGTGGGGTTTGTATAGACTAAGCAATTAACATGCCGAACCCACCTCAGGCTCACAATTCATCAAAAGGTAATCAATTACTTGTAATTGAAGCTTTTAAAGATGCTGGAAACTCGTGAGAGGCACAGAATTAATGCGTTCAATTCTGGCTGCAATTCCCCAACAGTAAGCCTGGTGCACCATTTTGGTGTTAAAAGAGTAATTCCTGACTCGTTTCAAAACGAAGAGCGAGGTTTAAAGGAGGCTAAAAGTAAAAAGTTTCATTAAACCC
>CAIPII010000057.1 GCA_903865035.1 uncultured Burkholderiales bacterium
CATCTGTTTTTTGTTCACCTTGACGAATATTAATCGCATGCAGTTCGTATTCCAAACCAAGCTCCTCGAGCATGATCATGGGTTTGAGGTTGTTGGGGGTGGCAAATGCGTAGAGTTTGATCATGATGCTGTTGGGTAAAAAAATGATCATATCCCATTAACCATGGGCGCACAATTGACATGGATTAAAGAAAATCATAGTCATCTGATAAGACCAAAATCCGTTCATGGACTAAAAAACCACGTGAACGTTTTTCGCTTGCGTGTAGGAGATCAACTCTTCAAACCCTTCCTCACGACCCATCCCAGACTGCTTGAATCCGCCAAAGGAGGTTCCTATGAAATGGCTGCCAACATGGTTTACCCAAACGAAACCCGATTGAACTCTCGATGCAGTGCTGTGGGCTTTGGCCAAGTTTGTTGTCCAAATGGAGGCGGTGAGCCCATACTCAACGGCATTCACATTTTGAAGCATCGACTCTTCATCGTCCCATTTCAAGACCGATAGGATGGGGCCAAAGACCTCTTCATTGGCGATTCTCATGTTTTGTGTCACATCGGTGAACACGGTTGGCTCAACAAACCAACCCTTTTGAAGTTCAGGGTCAGAAGGAGCTTTTCCACCATGCACCAAGGTCGCTCCATCTTGTTTCGCAATTTCGATGTAGCCCATGATCTTTTCCCACTGAGCTTTTGATACGATCGATCCCATGGTTGTTTCCATGTCCGTGGGCACGCCTGGCTTGTAGTTTTTGATTTGCTCACCAATGCCAGCCATGACCTGGTCATACACTGAACTGTGCACAAAGAGCCTTGACGTTGATCCACAGCTTTGTCCGCACCATGTGAAGTTCATGCCATTCACCGCAGCAGGTATGGCTTTTGAGAGGTCTGCATCGGGGTAAATGATGCAGGCATTTTTGCCACCCAGCTCCAAAGTGATGTGTTTGAGCTGATCTGAGCCTGCTTTCATGATGGCGCGTCCCGTGGGTACGCTTCCAATTAATGCCAGTCTGTGGATGAGGGGATGTTTGACCAAAGATGGTCCGGCTGCGCTGGCTCCGGTTACGATGTTCAAAACACCTGCTGGAAGAATGCCGTCAAGCAGCTCCATCATTCGATAAGAGGAAAGAGGGGATTGATAGGGGGGCTTCATGATGACCGTGTTGCCGGTCACCAGCGGTGCCGCCATTTTTGCAGCGGTGAACATGATTGGGTGGTTGTAAGCCACAATGCGAGCGCATACACCATAAGGTTGACGCAGGGTGTAATTCAGAATGCCTTCTCCCATGGGTATGGTCTCGCCCTTGACCTCGGTGGCCAGTCCTGCGTAGTATTCAATCTGTGCTGCAGCAATCAAAGCATCCCTTTGCATTTCACAAATGGGGTTGCCACAATTCAATGCATCCAGCATGGCAAGCTCAAAAGCATTTTCTCTGAGCACTTGAGCCACTTTCTTCAAGTACGCAGCACGCTCAAGAGGCTTCAAGGCTGCCCAAGCTGGTTGAGCCTTGTGCGCAGCTTGTACGGCCAACTCCACATCCTCTTCGTTGGCCTCCGCGCAGGGGCCCAAGTCATCTGAGTTGGCCGGGTTGAACGTTGGCAAGTACCCCCCTTTGGGAGCGTGCCATGCGCCGCCATAGTAAAGATCACGTTTTTGGGGGAGGAGGTTTTGATGGTTCATGTTCAAAGTGTCTGAGGGTTTAAGGTTTAACGTTTGTGTGCTGCGGAGTTGGTGACCGTTTGACCACTCATGTTCGCGTCGTAGCCAGGCGCCACATCAAGGTCCATGATGCAGGGCTGTCCACCTTCAATGATTTTCAATGCCTGCACAAATGCTGCGTGAAGTTCTTTTTTCGACCGAACGGGTCCAATGGATTGTGCTCCCATTGAAGAGGACATTTTGGCGACATCAATATCTGGCTCACTCATGCGTTGGCCAATCCATTTGTTCTCAACGGGTCGGCCTCTCTCCTTGGCTACTCTTTCTTGGTGCAGCTCATCGTTGAAAAAAGAGTGGTTGTTGCAAACCACAATCAGGATTGGAATCCGATATTTGACAGCTGTCCAGACCGCCGTGTTGCTCATCAAGAAATCCCCATCACCGATCAACGCTATGGGGATCCTGTTGCTGCCCATTTCTTGTAGGGCGAGTCCTACGCCCACCGCATTACCAGGTCCTGCTCCAATGCCTCCACCTCCGTCGGCACCCAAATAATCCATGGGGTGATCCCAGTGAAGGTAAGATCCATTCCATCCCAGTGGTAGCCTGGCAAAACAAAATTCATGCTCTGACCTCAAGTCGCGCAAAACATCAGAGATGGCTCTTAGACTCACCACATCATCATGTGGAGCAGCTTGGAGTGGCTGTTGATTGGCCCACATTTTTTGAGCTTTGGGTGTGACGTGCTCAAGCAAGGCTTTGACCGCGTCGTCTGGTTCACTTAAAAGAAACACATCACTGGGCTGCAAGCTGCCCATGTCGGTGCTCCAGCCCCGATGAATGTGCATATCCACGGAGACATTGATCACCTTCACATCCGCCACCGATTGTCCAAAGGCTTGCTTCAAAGCGCCGCCTGGATCCACCCAGTCCATGAGCACAATCACTTCAGCGCCCCTAATCGCCTCCAAAGCCTGAGGGCTCATGAAATAACCAGGCGCACTGGTGTGTTGCGGGTGGTTGGTGGGAAAGGAAGCTGCATTTTTAAGATCCGTCACCACGTGAGCTTGAAGTTTCTCGGCCAACTCCACCCTGAGCTTCCAGTCTTCCTCTGAGCGAGACATTCGTCCAAAGAGAAGGGTCACTTTGCTAGCTTGATTCAACAGCTCACTGGCGGCCAGCACTTCGACTTGTCCCGGTGGTGAGGATTTCGGGGCAAGGAAACGGCTTGGGTTAGGAATGACTGTCAGGTCGCCGGTTTTTTGTTCCTGAATGGCCGCATCTAAATTGATGTAGACCGGTCCTTTGGGGCTGGTTTGAGCGATTTGACCACCTCTTAGCAAAGCTTCAATGGAGGCGGCAACAGAGCCCGGTTGATTGTCCCATTTGGTGTAGTCACGAACCAATGCACCTTGGTCACTTGCGGTGTGAATCCAATCGATCCATGGTCTACGCTTGGCTGCATCCCAAGGGCCAGTGGCGCCCAGGATCAGCATGGGAACGCGGTCACACCATGCATTGAAGATGGCCATGGTCGCGTGCATGAGTCCGACGTTGGAGTGGACCACTGCGCCCATCATTTTTCCTGATGCTTTTGCGTAGCCTTGGGCAATTGAGATGGCAACCTCTTCGTGTAAACACAGCAGCATTTGAGGATTCTCATTGCCAAGGTGATTGACCAAACTGTCGTGCAATCCTCTGTAACTGGCTCCAGGATTGAGTGCCAAAAACGGTATGCCCATGGCTCTGAGGCAGTTTGCGATCGAATCGCTACCCCAATAGGTGTCACTTGGAGCGCTGGGGATGGGTTTTTCTGATGTGTACATGGGTGATTTGAGTGATATTAAATTTTTAAGATGCAGAGCTTTCAATCGCCCTTGATGTTTGCACTTTTGATGACCCGACCCCAGCGGTTGTAGTCCTCTTTGATGGTTGCACTCAGTGCTTCAGGGCTTGACGTTGAGACCTCAATGCCTTGTGAGCTTAAGTTTGCGCGAACTTCAGGCATTTGGAGAACCTTGATGATGTCATTGTTTGCTTTTGTGACAATCTCCTTGGGTACTGCTGCAGGCATGAAAACGCCCAGCCACACATCCAAAGCAACCCCGGGAACGGTCTCTGCTATGGCTGGAATCTCAGGGAAGGCTGTAAATCTTTTACCAGCTGCACCACCCAAGAGCTTCAATTTATTGTCTTTGATGTAAGGCAATAAAGAATTGATAGCGCCAATGAACACCTGAATGCGTCCGCCCAAGAGATCGGTGATGGCAGGAACTGCACCCTTATAGGGAACGTGTTGCATTTGAATGCCAGCTTCAAAGTTGAGCATCTCTGAGGCCAGTTGCTGAGGCGATCCATTGCCAGAGGAGCCGTAGTTCAATGCGCTTGGATTCTTTTTGGCGTAGTCGATCAATTCAGCCACCGATTTAACCCCGATGGTGGGACTCACCACCAAGACAAAGGGTACAGAGGCAACTTGGGCCACGGGTTGAAAATCTTTGAATACATCGAAAGGTACTTTGCCAACATGAGGATTGGTCACAAAGATATTGTTGGCACCCAGCAACCAGGTGTAGCCGTCGGGAGGACTTTTGGCGACCAAATCTGCCCCCAAGTTCATGCCCGCTCCAGGGCGATTGTCAACAACAACAGGCTGAGACCAAAGGTCTGTGAGCTTATTGGCAATCATGCGTGCGACCACATCGTTGCTGCCCCCTGGTGTGATGGGTACGATGAATTTGATCGAACGATTGGGATAGGGCCCTTGAGAGATAGATGTCTGTGCAATTGCGCTTTGATCAAAAAAACACAGCACAGTCAAGCAAGCTAGGATGATTTGCAATGTGTTTTGAAAAGAGCAGATGGCTTTATTCAATTTGAAACTCCAGACATAGGGATTTCAAATTTTAAGTAATCACCCCCTTTATCGCATTGGTGTTTACCTTGGAGAAACTCATAAAACAATCGACTCAATTGGCAAAAATTTTGCCTGGATTCATGATGTTTTTGGGATCAAGTGCCGACTTGATGTTCCTCATCATGGAAATGGCCTCTTCTCCAACCTCAGATCGTAAAAACTCCATCTTGTGAAGACCAATTCCGTGCTCACCACTGCAAGTTCCGTTCATGGAGATGGCTCGCATCACCAAATCGTGGTTTAACTGCTCGGCTTTCGCCCTTTGCTCGTCATTGGATGGATCAATGAGGTAACCAAAATGGAAATTCCCATCTCCGACGTGACCGACCAAAAAATAGGGGAGTCCACTAGCATCGGCTTGCTCAACGGATTCAAGTAAACAATCTGCCAATCGGCTGATGGGCACGCAAGTGTCGGTGCTGATGGCACGTGTCCCTGGGTGTGCACTCAATGCGGCAAAATACGCGTTGTGTCTCGCGGTCCAAAGTTTGTTGCGCTCCTCAGGACTCTTGGCCCATTCGAAGTCTTGCCCATGGTGTTCTTTTGATTTGGAAGCGATTACCCCCTCATTACCCCAGAGCGCTGGATGAAAGACTTCGAAATCGCCGGCTTTAAACCTGAAGTGATGCCAGGAATATTGAAAGACAATGCGGTCAGATTGCTGAAATTGGGCTGATGATTCTGCCTAATTGGATTGTTTTAATATGGTTGACTCAATTAAGCAATATCATTGGACAATCAACTCAAACAATAAAAGCGACCAATCGCAATGAATCTCTCAATCATCAAATCAGTATCACCCGCTATATCAATTTTCATCTTTGGATTGATCATTCAATTTCATGGTTTAGTTGCATTTGCAAAAAACTCCGTTGATCTCAAGCCATTAGTGATTTTGATCAGTATTGACGGATTCAAGCCAAGCTATTTAGAGCGGGGAATTACTCCTAATTTAAATTCTTTTGCCTCAAATGGTGTATTGGCCAAAGGCATGCTACCTGTTTTTCCTTCTATCACCTTTCCAAATCACGTGAGTTTGATCACTGGGCAGTTTCCAGAGCACCATGGCATTGTAAACAATGTGATGGTGGACGACTCGATTCCAAACCAGACATTTACCCTTTCCTCAAGGCAAGCAGTTCAAAATCCTGCTTGGTGGACCAAGGTCAATCCCATCTGGAACACTTTAGCCCGGCAAGGCAAAGTATCTTCAACTCTTTTTTGGCCTGGAAGCGAAACCTTGATTCAAGGCATGCAGCCCAGGGATTGGTTGGATTTTGATGGCTCTATGCCAGGCTCCAAGAGAATTGCGCAGTTGATCAGTTGGCTTTCGGATCCCTTAAAGAAGAGAGCAGATTTTGCAACCCTCTATTTCAACGAAGTCGATACACAAGGACATCATTTTGGACCTGATAGCAATGAAGTCAATTTGGCAATTTCTTCAGTTGATCAAGCACTGGGTGAGCTGCGAGACGAATTAGAAAAAATGGGCATTTTGGATCGTGTGACTTTTGTGATCACATCCGATCATGGTATGGCAACTGTAGGTGATGATCATGCACTGGATGTTTCGCCCATTCTTAAACAGTTTTCCAGCCTCAAGATGCAGTGGTATGGACCCATAGCTGGCTTTAGCAACTTGGATAAAACCAAGGATGTTGATTTTTTGAATCAAATGTCAAAGGTAGATCACATGTCATGTTGGACAAAGGAAAATCCACCATTCGACAATCACTTCAACAATAACAAAAGAATTCCCGATATTCTTTGCCTGGCCGAAACCGGATGGACCATCACCAACGATCCTTCGAGAAGTGTTTTGCGTGGTCAACATGGATTTGATCCAAACAACAAGGAAATGCATGCCTTGTTCATTGCTTCAGGTTTTCAGATACCGAAGAAAAAAATCGGTTTGGTTAAAAACATAGATGTTTATAACTTTCTGTGCAAGTTAATGCACGTCACTCCCGACACCAATGATGGCTCAAACGATTTGATCAACATGATCCTAAACTAAATACATCATAAAATTTGCACCATTGAGGTGCAATCCCATTGATTTGAAAACTGTTTTTCTTGAAAATATCCTTAATTTAGTGATTAAGCCTAGCTTTTTGGC
>CAIPII010000058.1 GCA_903865035.1 uncultured Burkholderiales bacterium
AGCTTGGGTGTTGACCCCCAACTCATTGCCGAGCACGGAGCGGTCAGCGAAGCCGTTGCACGTGCGATGGCCTTGGGGGCGTTGAAGAACTCCAAAGCCCAGGTCTCGGTGTCCATCACAGGGGTGGCTGGACCGTTGGGCGGCACTGCTTTGAAGCCAGTGGGGTGCGTATGGTTCGCATGGGGGGTTAAGCGTCAATTGGATGGGTTGGAGCCGGAGATTTTTGCCGAGCGTCAGGATTTCTTGGGCGATCGCAGTCAAATTCGAGCCCAAGCTGTGGTGCATTGCTTGAATTCTTTGCTCCAAGTCATCAAGACGCACTGAAGCTCCACTAAAATCAAGTTCATGTTTTATCACCATCACGATCTCACGGGTTCAAGCGACCGAGGAGCATGGCCCTGGCGGGCTTGAATGCGCCACGTGTTCCCGCTTGGGTAAGTTTGCGGGGTCACACCTAGTTTAGGGCTGAAATTGACTTGAGAGTGTGGTGACTGCCTGGGTCCTCGTGAAGTGCTGATGAGCACTTTTGCACCGGGTAGAGTCTCAAGCCCTTCATGGAAGGGCTGCGGGTTTGGGTCATTGGCCACCCAATCACACATCCTCTTTCGCGTCAGTCAAAGTCCTCAAACCACCCTTTGAATCTGTGTTGGATGGTGGGTCACGAAGACCTCATAACCCTCTCCATGCTCAGTCGCAATAGAAGACTAAACAAGGCATTTGTATGATGACAAAAGAAGAATTTCAAAATTTGGCCAGCCAAGGCTTCAATCGAATCCCAATGATTGAAGAGGCCTTTGCTGACCTTGAAACACCGCTCTCTCTTTATTTGAAACTCGCTCACAGCCAAGACGGTGGTGCCCATAGTTTTTTGCTGGAGTCGGTGGTGGGGGGAGAGCGTTTTGGGCGCTACAGCTTCATTGGTCTTCCAGCCAAGAGACTGCTGCGTGCCTCGGGTTTTGGCGCCAACGCCAAAACCGAGGTGGTCTTGAATGGCGTGGTGCAGTCCACTCACCTTGGCAATCCCCTTGACTTCATCGCCAAGTACCAAGAGCAATTCAAAGTGGCCAAGACGCCAGGACTGCCCAGGTTCTGCGGTGGTTTGGCGGGTTATTTCGGTTATGACGCGGTGCGCTACATTGAGAAAAAACTGGAAAACTCCTGTCCTCCCGACTCTCTGGGTTGTCCAGACATCATGCTCTTGGAGTGTGAGGAGTTGGCGGTCATCGATAACTTGTCGGGCAAGTTGTATTTGATCGTCTATGTTGACCCTCAGTCCAGTAACGCTTATGAAGGAGCGTGCGAGAGGTTGAAGGAGATCAAAAAGCGCTTGAATGCACCCGTTCAAGCCCCACTGGTCAATGCTTCAAAGCCGCAGCCTGTCTCAAGACCCTTTGCCAAAGCCGATTATTTGAATGCCGTGGCCAAAGCCAAGGCTCTGATCGAAGCGGGCGACTTCATGCAAGTGCAAGTGGGCCAACGCCTCTCCAAGCCCTTTGACCAAAGTCCCTTGTCTTTGTACCGGGCATTGAGGGCTTTGAATCCAAGTCCTTACATGTTTTTCTACCACTTCGGTGACTTTCACGTGGTGGGCGCTTCACCAGAGATCTTGGTGCGCCAAGAGACCACGGCTGAGGGTCAAAAGGTCACCATCCGTCCACTGGCCGGCACGCGCCCAAGGGGCGCAACACCTGAGATCGACCGTGCAACCGAAGTGGAACTCTTGGCAGACCCCAAAGAGCGTGCAGAGCACGTGATGCTCATTGATCTTGCGAGGAATGACATTGGTCGCATCGCTGAGATTGGAAGCGTCAAAGTCACCGAATCTTTTGTGGTGGAAAGATACAGCCACGTGATGCACATTGTGAGCAATGTGGAGGGCATTTTGAAGCCAGGTTTGTGCAGCATGGATGTGCTCAAAGCCACTTTCCCAGCGGGCACCTTGACGGGTGCGCCCAAGGTGCACGCCATGGAGCTGATCGATCAGCTCGAACCCACCAAGCGAGGTTTGTATGGTGGGGCTTGTGGCTACATCAGCTACGCGGGTGACATGGATGTCGCGATTTCCATTCGCACTGGTGTGATCAAAGACCAGGTGCTTCACGTGCAAGCTGCGGCTGGAGTGGTTGCCGACTCGGTGCCAGAGATGGAGTGGGCCGAGACCGAACACAAAGCGCGAGCCCTCATCAAGGCAAGCGAATGGGTTGAAACGGGTTGGGAGTGAGGGAGAACAACATGAACCACAACACAAACTCCAACCCCTCTTCTTCGATAATTTCCGAAGCCCAAAGCATGAAACAGCAATCATCGGATTCAAGCCACAACGAACACGAGGTTTTTGAGCTCAAGTCTGCGCCTCAACAAGGGGGCCCACGCTTGCGACTCTTGATGGTCGACAACTACGACTCGTTCACCTTCAACTTGGTGCAATATTTTGCCGAGTTGGGTGCTCGTGTTGAGGTTCGTCGAAATGACGAAATCACGCTCAATGACATTGAGCGCATGGCGCCCGATCGTTTGGTGATTTCTCCAGGACCATGCTCTCCCAAGGAGGCAGGTATTTCCATCGCAGCGATTCAAGCCTTTGGCTCTAAGATTCCCACACTCGGTGTGTGCCTGGGGCATCAAAGCATAGGAGCTGCACTGGGTGGTCAAGTTGTGCGTGCCCAAACTCTCATGCACGGTAAAACTTCGAGCATTGAACACTTGAACAAAGGTGTGTTCAAAGGTTTACCCAATCCTTTGGTGGTGAACCGTTATCATTCCTTGGCCATTGAAAGGGCCAGTTGTCCACCCGAGTTGGACATCACAGCATGGAGCGCCGATGGTGAGATCATGGGCGTGAGACACAAGAGTTGGCCCTTGGAAGGGGTGCAGTTCCACCCCGAGTCCATCCTCTCAGAGGCTGGGCACGAGATGCTTGAGAATTTCCTCTTGCAGAAATAAATTGAACCTTTTCCATTTCAAGACATAGACATTGACGCGTCAGAAAGAGTTGAACCCCATGTTGATCACACCCACGCAAGCGCTGCAACGAACGATTGAGCACCGAGAGATTTTTCACGATGAGATGTTGTCTCTCATGCGAATGATCATGAAAGGCGAGATGTCGCCTCTCATGATGGGCGCTTTGCTCACAGGCTTGCGTGTGAAAAAAGAGACCATTGGCGAGATCACCGCAGCGGCCCAAGTCATGCGTGAATTTGCCAACAAGGTGGTGGTGAAAGACCGCACCCATTTGGTCGACATTGTGGGCACGGGTGGGGACGGCGCCAATACATTCAACATTTCCACTTGTGCGATGTTCGTCATTGCAGCTGCTGGAGGGCGCGTGAGCAAGCACGGAGGCCGCAGTGTGAGCTCCAAGAGTGGGAGCGCCGATGTGCTGGAGAGCTTGGGCGCTAACATCAACTTGGGTGCAGATTTGATCGCGTCAAGCATTGAAGAAACTGGCATAGGCTTTATGTTTGCGCCCAACCATCACCCAGCCATGAAAAACGTGGCACCCGTGAGAAAAGAGTTGGGGGTGAGAACCATCTTCAACATCTTGGGGCCTCTGACCAACCCAGCTGAAGCGCCCAACATTTTGATGGGTGTGTTCCATGAAGATTTGGTGGGCATTCAAGTGCGTGCACTCGAGCGCCTTGGTGCTGAGCATGCGGTGGTGGTTTACGGCAAAGACGGCTTGGACGAGGTCTCTTTGGGTGCCAGCACTTTGGTTGGAGAGCTCAAGGACGGCAAAATCCAAGAATACGAAATTCACCCCGAGGACTTTGGACTCACGATGACCTCAACTCGAAGCCTACGGGTCGAGACCGCTGAGGACTCCAAAGCAATGCTGATGGGAGTGTTGGAAAACAAAGAGGGCCCACCCAAGGACATCGTGTGCTTGAATGCAGGTGTTGCCCTGTACGCGGCCAATGTGGTGCCCACGATGGCAGAAGGCGTGAGCTTGGCGCAGAAGACTTTGGCGAGCGGTGCGGCCCTTCAAAAACTGAAAGATTGGAGAGCGTTCACGCTCTCACAATCCCAATGATGCAAATCCTTTA
>CAIPII010000059.1 GCA_903865035.1 uncultured Burkholderiales bacterium
AATACGGCTTTCAATTTGTCATCAGCATTGATGTTGCGCTTGTTGACTTTGTCTTGTAAGCCGTGCTTTTTGATGTATGTCCACAATTTGCTGACAACTTCAGTGCGTGGAATTGCAGTGTGACCAATCACCGCAGCCAAAGCGGCGCTGGGTGTCAAAGGCTTCATGAATGCTGCGTTAGGAGTGCGTTTTTTTGCAGGTGCTTTTTTGGCAGCTGCTTTTTTAGCGGGAGCTGCTTTTTTAGCTGCTACTTTTTTAGCAGGAGCTGCTTTTTTAGCTACAACTTTTTTTGCTGGTGCTTTTTTGGCGGGTGCTGCTTTTTTAGCAGCTTTTTTTGCCGGAGTTTTCTTTGCAGTTGCCATGTTTTAAAGTTCCTTTTGTAAGAGTATAAATAACCGGTGAAATCTGCTTTTTCGCCAGTGATGAGATGCTATAGCTAAAAATAGCAGTTTCCAAGGGGAAAACTACTTTTTTCACTCTTAAATGTTGTTTTTTTTAAAGAATTCTTCATATTTGGCCCTGTAGAGGACTTTGTAGAGCCCAAATGCCGGGTTTGAGGTGATTGAAGAATTGATTGCGGCTTCATTCGTAGCTCTGTTCAGGTTCACTTTTAAGCTGAGAAAGCTTGGGCTCTTGTGCTTGGGAAAAGGATTAAAAGTATGGGAAAATCCAAAGCTCTTTGAATAAAAACTCATCACAAATCGGGGTAAAGATCACCGATGAAAATGGGCCAGATGAAAGATCTGATCAACTCAGTCTTGAGCACAAAGTGGGTTCACCTAATATTTATTTGATTGATTAAAAAGAATGCTTGATATCACCTTGCCTGATGGCACAAAAAGACCATTTACTCAGCCAGTGTCTGTGCACGAACTGGCTTTATCAATTGGTGCTGGATTGGCCAAAGCTGCACTTGCTGCCCGTGTGGATGGGCAATTGGTTGATACAAGTTATGTGATTCAAAAAAGTGCAAATGTATCTATCGTCACAGCAAAAGATGCCGACGGCCTTGAGGTGATTCGTCACTCATGTGCCCATTTGATGGCGTATGCCGTCAAGACGCTTTTCCCAGAGGCTCAAGTGACCATAGGTCCAGTGATTGAGAACGGTTTTTACTATGACTTTTCATATCACCGCGCGTTCACGCCTGAGGATTTGATTCTCATTGAGAAAAAAATGACTGAATTGGCCTCCAAAGACGAGCCCGTGGTTCGTCGGGTATTGCCTCGCGATGAGGCGGTTGCTTTTTTCAAGGGCTTGGGTGAAAACTACAAGGCAGAAATCATTCAAAGCATCCCCGCCAATGAGGATGTGTCTCTTTACAGTGAGGGTGACTTTACCGATTTGTGTCGCGGCCCGCACGTTCCCTCTACGGGCAAGTTGAAGTTTTTCAAGCTCATGAAGGTGGCAGGCGCTTACTGGAGAGGCGATCACCGCAACGAGATGCTCCAACGGGTGTACGGAACTGCATGGGAGTCAAAGGACGCATTGCAGTCTTATCTCACGCTGCTTGAAGAGTCTGAAAAGCGCGATCACAGAAAGCTTGGTCGAGAGTTGGATTTCTTCCACCTTGATGAGCATGCCCCTGGTCTTGTTTTCTGGCACCCAAAGGGTTGGACAATATGGCAAGGCGTTGAGCAATACATGCGACGCATTTATCAAGACAATGGTTACCAAGAGGTCAAAGGTCCACAGATTTTGGACAAAACCTTGTGGGAAAAAACAGGTCATTGGGATAAGTACCGTGACAACATGTTCACCACCGAGAGTGAAAAACGAGACTACGCCCTAAAGCCCATGAACTGTCCCGGGCATATTTTGATTTTCAAGCAAGGCTTGAAAAGCTATCGCGACTTGCCACTGCGATACGGCGAGTTTGGGCAATGCCACAGAAACGAGCCCTCTGGTGGTTTACACGGGATCATGAGAGTTCGTGGTTTTACGCAAGACGATGGTCATATTTTTTGTACCGAGGATCAAATCCTTCAAGAGTGTCTTGATTTCACCAAGTTGCTTAAAAGTGTTTACCAAGATTTTGGCTTCAATGACATCATCTACAAGGTGGCCACCCGTCCTGAGCAACGCATCGGCAGCGATGAGATTTGGGACAAGGCTGAGGCCGCATTGATCAACAGTTTGAATGTGTCTGGGTGCGAATACATTTTGTCTCCTGGCGACGGTGCTTTTTACGGGCCCAAGATCGAATACACGCTCAAAGATGCGTTGGGCCGTCAATGGCAGTGCGGTACCATACAGGTTGATTTCTCAATGCCTGAGCGTTTGGATGCCGAATACGTTGATGAAGACAGCTCGCGCCAAAGACCAGTGATGCTTCACCGCGCCATTGTTGGAAGCCTTGAGAGGTTCATCGGAATTTTGATTGAGCAGCATGCTGGCGCCTTGCCAACTTGGCTCGCGCCGATACAGGTCTCTGTCCTCACGATCACCGAATCTCAAGCCGATTATGCGGCGGATGTCGCAAAAATGCTGAAAAATCAAGGGTTTAGAGTTCAATTAGACGTCAGCAATGAGAAAATAACGTATAAAATACGCTCTCACTCTATGCAAAAACACCCTTATCTCTTGGTCATTGGTGACTCAGAGAAGGCGTCTGGTGCAGTTGCTGTTCGGGCTCGGGGCAATAAAGACCTTGGCGTGATGTCATTTCAGGATTTTCTGAGCAAAATTCAGTCTGATGTTGCCTTGAAAAACTAATTGCCAAACCTGTTTCACTGCATTGCAGTATGTTTTTGCCTTTTGGCCATTTTTGGCCCCAATTTTTGAAGGATTGACACCATCGCTACAGAATTCCGCGACCGCCGTTTGCGCGAGGAACGCAAACACCGCCTCAACCGGGAAATCATGGCTCCGGAAGTTCGATTAACGGGTCCTGACAATGAAGCCATGGGGATCATGAGCATCGCTGAGGCGTTGCGTCTCGCAGGCGACATGGATGTGGATTTGGTTGAAATTGCCGCCACTGCCGTGCCACCTGTTTGTCGCTTGATGGACTACGGTAAGTTCAAATACCAAGAGCAAAAGAAGGCTGCTGAGGCGAAATCCAAGCAAAAGGTCATCGAGGTCAAGGAAATTAAATTCAGGCCAGGAACCGATGATGGTGACTACAACATCAAGTTGCGCAACATCAGGCGGTTTTTGGATGAGGGCGATAAGTGTAAAATAACTCTTCGCTTTCGAGGTCGTGAGATCACCCACCAAGAGTTGGGCATGGCTTTGTTGCAAAGAATCAGGGATGAATTGGCTGACACCATTGTGGTCGAGCAGTTTCCCAAGTTGGAAGGGCGCCAGATGATCATGATGATCGCGCCGGGTAAGAGAAAAGCGGGTGGCGTGGCCAAACCCGTGGCAGAGACAACGCAAGTTGCCTCTGCTTAAAGAAGGTCACGCAAAAGAAGTGTCTCGGGGCCAACAAGGTTGCGTCTGGTTCGCAAACGCCTCACGAGCACAACATTAAAAGGAGCATTTGAAATGCCCAAAATGAAAACAAAGAGCAGCGCTAAAAAGCGTTTTAGAGTTCGTCCAGGTGGAACCGTTAAGAGAGGTCAAGCCTTCAAGCGTCACATTTTGACCAAGAAGACGACCAAAAATAAGCGTCATTTGAGGGGTGCTGTTGCAGTTCATGAGACCAATATGGGTCACATGGCGCAAATGCTGCCCATGGCTGGCCTTTAATTAACTGTCACTAGGGAGAATTCAATATGCCTCGCGTTAAACGTGGTGTCACGGCAAGAGCCCGTCACAAAAAAGTTTTAGTCCTTGCAAAAGGTTTCCGCGGTCGTCGTGGTAATGTTTTCAGAATCGCCAAAGAAGCGGTGATGAAAGCTGGGCAGTATGCCTACCGCGATCGTCGCACGAAAAAACGTGTCTTTCGTCAACTCTGGATTGCTCGTATCAACGCAGCAGCCCGTGAGTGCGGTCTGACCTACAGTCAATTTGCAAATGGCTTGAAGAAAGCTTGCATTGAGATTGATCGCAAAATGTTGGCTGATTTGGCCGTTCACGACAAAGCCGCTTTCGGCAGCATCGTTGAGCAAGTCAAAGCTAAGTTAGCCGCTTAATAACGATATCGGGTCATCGCCCGGCCACTTGTCCGCCCTTTAACTAGGGTGCAATGGTTTGGGTGACTTCTCAATCAAAAAAGGGTTGAGGCAGGTGCTTAAATTTAGGTGCTCGCTTTGACCCTCTTTTTTAATGAATTAAAGTTTCATGAACTCTTCCCTTGATGCTTTGGTCCATAGCGCCAAAAATGCATTTCACAGCGCCGCTACGCCCGCTGATTTGGAAAATGCGAAGGCACTCTTTTTGGGCAAGTCGGGTCAAATCACTGAGCTCATGAAGGGCTTGTCTGCGTTGAGCATCGAGGAGAAAAAGTCTCAAGGTGCGGGCATCAATCAAGCCAAACAAGCCATCGAAGCTTTGCTCCAAGACAGACGCGCCGCCATGCAAGAGGAGGCTTTGCAAAGTCAACTCAAAGCCGAGGCTTTGGATGTCACACTTCCAGCTCGAAAACGTCACACAGGTGGATTGCATCCGGTGAGTTTGACACTTGAGCGCATCGAAAAGATTTTTTCCTCTATGGGTTTTGAGGTCGCACAAGGTCCAGAGATCGAAACCGATTGGTTCAACTTCACGGCCCT
This sequence comes from uncultured Burkholderiales bacterium, assembly GCA_903865035.1. Classification (GTDB taxonomy): domain Bacteria; phylum Pseudomonadota; class Gammaproteobacteria; order Burkholderiales; family Burkholderiaceae_C; genus Limnohabitans. The sequence continues at coordinate 4,659 of CAIPII010000059.1, forward strand.
CAATACGCCAGAAAACCACCCCGCACGTTCAATGCACGATACCTTCTACGTTGAGGGCGGTTATTTATTAAGAACGCATACGTCCCCCATGCAAATCAGGCATGCGGTTCAGCACGTCAAGCGCTATCGCAATTTGTTGGATCAGGACCAAAGAATGCCTGAAATTCGAGTCATCGCTCCTGGGCGCACATACCGTGTCGACAGCGATGCCACTCACTCTCCCATGTTCCATCAATGTGAGGGACTTTGGGTGGGAGAGCGTGTGAGTTTCAAAGACTTGAAGGTGGTATTCACCAACTTTTGTAAAACGTTTTTCGAAAGTGATGACCTCATTTTGCGCTTTAGGCCCAGTTTTTTCCCCTTCACCGAGCCCAGTGCTGAGATTGACATCCAGTTTTCTGAAGGTCCATTGTCGGGCCGTTGGCTAGAGGTGGCAGGTTCTGGACAAGTGCACCCCAATGTGATCAAAAACATGGGACTGGATCCAGAAAAGTACATCGGTTTTGCGTTTGGCATGGGTCCCGATCGACTCACCATGTTGCGCTATGGGGTCAACGATTTGCGCCTATTTTTTGATGGCGATTTGCGTTTTTTGACCCAGTTCCAATAGTTTCAGTTAGGAATCCTTTCAAATGCAACTGCCTGAGTCTTGGTTAAGAGAGTTTTGTAATCCATCCATTCCTGTTGAAACAGTGGTGGAGACGCTCACGATGGCGGGTCTTGAGGTGGAGGAGTTGTCAAGCGTAGCCCCTCCATTTGAAAAAGTGGTGGTGGCACAGATCAAGACGCTTGAGGCGCATCCCAAATCAGATCGATTGCGCATTTGTGGCGTTGATGTTGGTCAGCCCTCTTTGCTCAATATCGTGTGTGGAGCACCCAATGCCGCAGTTGGCATGAAAGTGCCTTGTGCAATGCTTGGAGCCCAATTGCCTCCTTCAGAGCCTGGTGGAGCGCCCTTTGAGATCAAGCCCGTCAAACTCCTGGGTGTTGAGAGTTTGGGCATGCTTTGCTCAGCCAAGGAGCTCAAAATCAGTGAAGAGGGTAGTGGTCTTTTGACTCTGGATCAGGACGCGCCCATTGGCGTGAACATTCGAGATTTCCTTCACTTGGATGACTCGCTCATCACCATCAAGTTGACCCCCAATTTGGCCCACTGCTTGAGTGTTTTTGGTGTTGCTCGCGAATTGTCAGCCTTGACACGCACTGCATTGCACAAACCCCAGGTGGTTTGTGCAAGCGTCAATTCCTCTGAGATTCTCCCTGTGAAGGTCTCTGCTCCCGATTTGTGTGGTCGCTTTAGTGGGCGAGTTGTTCGCGGACTCAATCCGTTGGCGGTCACCCCTTCTTGGATGCTGGAGCGATTGGCCCGTTGCGGTCAAAGGGGTGTCAGTCCTTTGGTGGATATTTCCAATTATGTGATGTTTGAGTATGGTCAGCCGACTCACATTTTTGATCTTGACAAAATCAATGGCTCCCTTGAAGTCAGGTGGGCCAAAGAGGGCGAGAGCTTGAAGCTTTTGAATGGACAAACCATCACACTGGGTCCAGATGTGGGTGTGATTGCTGACGACCACGCCATTGAATCTTTGGCTGGCATCATGGGTGGAGATGCAACTGCCGTGGGTGATGAGACCCGCTCCATCTACATTGAGGCTGCTTTTTGGTGGCCGCAGGCTGTGGCGGGGAGATCGAGAAAATTCAATTTTTCTTCTGAGGCCGGTCATCGCTTTGAGAGGGGTGTTGACCCTTCTCAAACGGTTGAGATGATTGAGAGAATCACCGAGCTTGTTATTAATATTTGCGGCACAGCGGATACGGTGTGTGGCCCCATTGATGATCAGCTCATCAACATGCCCAAGGAGAAAACGCTCTCATTGAGAGTGGATAGAGCCTGTCGTGTGATTGGCATGGAGCTCAGCCAAGAGCAGATGTCTCAAGCCTTGAGGTCCTTGGGGTTAGAGGTCTCAGAGGAGCCTGGACTCATCCATGTGACCTCACCGTTGTTCCGTTTCGATTTGCAAATCGAAGAAGATTTGATTGAAGAGGTCATCAGATGCATTGGTTATGAGAAGTTACCAACCTCTGCACCGATTGCACCCATCACCGCCAGACTTCAAGCTGAGCGCTTCAAGGGGCCTTTTGACGTTCGTCATGCGATGGCTGCCTTGGGTTTTCAAGAAACCATCAACTACAGTTTTGTCGATGAAGCTTGGGAGCGGGATTTTGCTCACAATACCAATCCGATTAAATTGTTAAATCCCATTGCCAGTTCCATGAACGTCATGAGAACAACGCTTTTGGCCAGTTTGCTCCAGGTGGTGAAATACAACGTCGATCGAAAAGTGTCCACAGTTCGTACTTTTGAGCTCGGACGCGTGTTCCTAAGGGATGAGGGTGTGGAAGACTCTGACCAAACGGTCAAAGGCCTACATCAACCGATGCGAGTGGCTGCGATGGCTTATGGGCTTGCTCAACCCTTGCAATGGGCAAGCAAAGAGTCTGCTGTTGATTTCTTTGACATGAAGGCCGATCTTTTGGCCTTGATGCATCCGCTTCAACCCACCTTCAAGGCAGCTCAGCACCCCGCCATGCACCCAGGTCGATGTGCTCAAGTTGAGCTCAATGGGGAGGTGATTGGTCACTTGGGTGAGTTGCATCCCAAAATCAAGCAAGCTTGGGGCTTGGCGCAAACGCCAGTGATGTTTGAGCTGGATTTGGATGCGGTTTGTCTGAGGGGTGTACCTCATTTTGTGGGTGTGGACAAGCACCAAGACGTTGAGCGTGACATTGCGGTCGTGGTCAAAGAGAGTGTGCTGCACGATGAGTTGATGGCTTGCATTTGGGCTTCAGAGCACGATGGCATCCTCAAAAATGCTTGCTTGTTCGATGTTTATCGCCCCAAAGAGCAAAGTACCCAATTGGCTCAAGACGAGAAAAGTTTAACCATACGCTTGGTGCTCAACAAATCTCAAAGCACGCTCACAGAGCCCGAAATTGAGGCTTTGGTGGAGCACGTTTTGAGTGCATTGGCCAAAAATGTTGGCGCTCGTCTAAGAGCATAAAGGAGATCAATGATGGAATTGATTTTGAACTCATTGGAATCGCCTGCTTTGACCAAAGCACAATTGGCAGAATTGATGTTTGAGCAAATTGGGCTCAACAAGCGCGAGTCAAAGGACATGATCGACGCCTTTTTCGATTTGATCGTGGAAAAGCTCTTGAGCGGTGAGGATGTCAAAATTTCAGGATTTGGAAATTTTCAATTGCGCACCAAAACCCCTCGCCCTGGGCGCAATCCAAGGACTGGCGAGTCCATCACGATTGAGGCCAGGCGCGTCGTTACTTTTCACGCCAGCCAAAAACTCAAAGAAATGATCCAAAATCAGGAGCATTCCAAAAGCTAGCTTCATAGCTCAAACCTTTGGTGTTGTCGATTAGGGATGGTTGCTAATTTGTAGGATGCGGCTCATTTGAGTCACAAATATTTTTTTCAAATAGACTAGCTTTTTTTTTTACTTCGTGTAATCTTCACGGTCCTAATTTCGAATCAGTCAAAGACAAAGCCAGCATGGAGAATTCCCTTCCCTCAATCCCAGCAAAGCGCTATTTCACCATCGGTGAGGTGAGTGAATTGTGTGGCGTCAAGCCTCACGTGCTTCGCTATTGGGAGCAGGAATTCACACAACTTCGGCCCATGAAGCGACGTGGAAACCGCCGCTACTATCAGCACCATGAAGTGTTGATGATTCGTCGAATTCGTGACTTGTTGTACGACCAAGGTTTTACCATCAGCGGCGCTAGAAACAAGTTGCTTGAAATTGTCCAAATTGAAAAAGAAAAAAAGCGCTCTGGTGTGATGATGCTCCAGGGTGTGGATGTTTTTGAGGAAGCCGATTTTGATGAATCCGCTCTCACTGATACGTGGAGCATGGCCAATGTGATGACGGATGCGCCTCAGATGAAACAACTCAAGCGTGAGTTGCAAGAAATCAGGCAATTGCTACTTTGAGGGTGGTAGGCTTCCAAAAACCGAGTTATAATTGAAGGCTCGGCGTGTAGCGCAGCCTGGTAGCGCACTTGCATGGGGTGCAAGGGGTCGCGAGTTCGAATCCCGCCACGCCGACCAATGAACAATGGGGAAGACATCTAACGATGGCTTCCCCTTTCTCATTTTGGGATGTGCAAACCCTTGGGGCTCAGGCTTTGTGGTGTAAGTCGTCCAATTCAAGAGCCATTTTCTTGCCCAACTCGACCCCCCACTGGTCAAAGGCATTGATGTCCCAGATGCAGGATTGGCAAAAGATTTTGTGTTCGTAAAGGGCAATGAGTGAGCCCAAAGTCTTGGGGTCCAATTCATCAAACCAAAGCGTGGAGCTTGGAACATTGCCTTGAAATGTTCTGTGAGGGGTCAAGGCTTGAGCTTGTTGAGCACTCAGGCCACTTTGCAAAAGCTCCTTGTGGGTTTGAGTTGGATCTCTTCCCAATGCCATGGCTTTTCTTTGCGCTTTTAAATTCAACACAACCAAGCGGTGATGCTCTTGGGAGCCTGGCATGGGGCAAGTGCTCAGGCGCTGTCCGATGAAGTCCACCGGGATCAAATGTTGTCCTTGGTGAATGAGTTGAAAGTAAGCGTGCTGGCCGTCATTGCCCAAACCGCCCCACAAAATGGGCCCGGTTGCAATGCTCGCTTTTGTGCCGTCGTGGTGAATTTGTTTACCGTTGGACTCCATGTCCATTTGTTGAATGAAGGCCGTGAATTTGGCCAAGGGGTAGTGGTATGGTGCGATGAGGTGAGTGGGAGCTTGCAGAAAATTTCGGTTCCAAATGCCAAGCAAAGCCATCAACAAGGGGAGGTTCTCCTTTGCAGGTGCGCTCAAGAAATGTTGATCCATGGCGTGGCCACCGGCTAAAAAATCCTTGAAGCCATCCGAACCAATCACAATGGCCAAGGGCAGTCCAATGGAGGACCATATGGAGTATCTCCCTCCCACCCAATCCCAAAGGTGAAAGGTTTGCTGGGGTAAATAGCCCTGCATTTGAGCGGCCTTGGGGTTGGCGGTTACCGCAATCAGGTGTTGGAAGAGTTTTTCCTCAGGGCATCCAGATGCCTTGAGCCACTCTTTGGCTGAGCGAGCCAAGAGCATGGTCTCTTGGGTGCTGAAAGACTTGCTTTGAACGATGAAAGCGGTTTTCTCTGGGTTCAGGCCCTTGACGGTACTGTATAGGCTCCATGCATCCACATTCGAGACAAAGTGAACCCTCACAGGATGGGAGTATTGGGGGTTGTCTTGCAAAGCTTCGCAAGCCATTCTGGGGCCCAAATCAGAGCCACCTATACCAAGGTTGACCACATCTGTGATGCTTTGCTGGGTGTGGCCTTTCATGTTGAGGCCTCTAATTTGTTGAGCGAAGTCACAAAAACGCTCAATTTCTTTGCTCACGGCTTGAGCAATTTCGCCACCCCAAGGCGGAGATGGTTCATGGCTGCCACGCAAGGCCACATGCAAGACGGGGCGTGCTTCTGTGGTGTTGAGCGGCTCGCCTTGGAACATGGACTGAGCTTTTTGCATGACCTGAGATTGATTTGCAAGTTCAATCAATCCATCCAAAATTTTGGAGCTCACCCGTTGGTGGTCGTACTCAAGCGTCAAGCCAGCAGCAGAGGCGCAAAATTGATTTTCTCGTTCTTTGGACGTTAACAATTCGGCAATGCTGGGCACTCCCTGTGCGGCCAGAAGCTCCAAGGCTTTCCAGGCGGCTCGAGTTTGGGGTTGGGGGAGAGCAGACATTGAGAGTTTTGATAAAGGTTGAGCCTAAATTTTCTACTTTGCATTGTAGTCAATGTTCGTGACTTCTCTAAGGCTCAGCGCCTGACCTCTGGAGCTTCTATGACTAGCCCTTGGGCGCGAAAGCCCAAATACAGCTCCAACTCCATGAGCTCCTGAGATCCAAAGGGGTAGATGGCAGCCTTTACGCCAGATAGGCAAGCCCTCAAGCGCCGATGAAGAGAGCCCATTTTTTGCCATTCGAGCCGATAAGCTGGATAGCCAACAGGTTGCCCTTGGCTGAGGGTCTCCCCACCCAAATGATTTCCGTAGTTTTGTGTGTGGCAATGCATACAAGCCAAGTTGATCTGTCCTCTGCGCGTTTCAAATCGAGCTTGTCCTCGCTTTAAGGGGTCAATCAAATTTGGGGTCAATGTTTTTTTCATCTCCATGCCGCGAGAGGCCAAATTGATGAGCGCGGTGAGCCCCAGGAGCTCATCGCTTTCATATTTGAGGGGCGAGAGGTGTTGGTGCTGAACTCGGCAGCGATTGATTTGTGCCTCCAAGTTCACCAATTGATGGCTTGCATCATCAAAACGCGGGTATTTAAGGGTCACACCCTTCATGCTGGTGCTTGCATCTTTGTGGCAAGACTCACACGAGTCGTTTGAATTGGAGTGGTTTTGTTGCCAACTCTTTTGGCCTTGCTCGACCCACAAAAACGCTGGATTCAAGTCGTCATCTTTTTGTAGCGCAGCAATCGCTTCACTGGCAAATGTCAAGCCAGATCGAAGTTGTGAGGGCTCAATGGCACCTGGGCCAGAGACGAATTGAGCGAAAGCCATTGACGCTGATAAGCCAACGAGCAAGCACATGCCCTTTGAAGCCAGTCTAAGGAGTAATTGGTTTTTTGATCTGGCGAGGGTAAAGAGCATGGTCAATTCAATTGCAACAAGTAGGTCATCACACTCTCAAATTCCTCACGACTCAAAATGGTTTTTCCCTCAAGGAGTGGATCGACCTCGCTTAGGTTTCGAGTTGAAAAATAAGGGGGCATGATGGTTTGTGGATTGATGCTTCTCTCGTCGGCCAAGCGTGCTCGCAAAGTGGCCGCATCCATGCGCTTGGCCACTCCCTGCAAAGAGGGACCCAAGTTGCCCATGGGAGAGGGGTTGTTGGGGATTTGGTGACAAAGCACACACTGACCCGTTCTGCCTTTCATGATCTCCAAACCCTTGGCAGCGTCTTCACTCAAGGCTTGAGAAAATGCAAATTGGGTGCCCAAAGACAATCCGAGGAGAGCGAAAGTTGTGATTTTGGGTAAGCCGAGCATAAAAAAAGGTGGACGTCTCAATCTCAAGCGTTGTGAATCCTTGGCATTTTAGATGCACTCACTCAAGGCGCAAGTCTTGCGCCAGTAGCTCAGCATAAAATGGGGAAATTGATCATTCTTGGACGTTGATTTTCATGTTAGACCCACAAGCCCATTGGTTGCTGAAGTTGATGCTCGACAATGGCGTGCCTCCCATTCACACGCAAACGCCACTGCAGGCTCGCACGTCCTATGAAAGTCGCAAGTCTTTCTCCCAACCTGATGCACTTGAGGTGCATTTGGTTGAAGACCATTGGGTGCAGGTTGATGGAGAAACAATCAAGGTTCGCCGCTATGTTCCTCAAGGCGCTTTAACGCACGATCGGGGTGGTGCGCTCATTTATTTTCATGGCGGAGGCTGGACCATTGGAAGCGTGGAGTCTCACGATGTGTTGTGCCGAGAGCTGAGCACCAAAGCACAATGCCAGGTCTTCTCAGTGGATTACAGACTGGCTCCTGAGAGCCCTTTCCCGGCTGCTTACAACGATGCAATTGCAGTATTTCGCTGGTTGCAAGAGCAAATTCAAAGGCGTCCTGAGTGGCGCTTGGATGGTCACAAGGTGGCCATGGGAGGAGATAGCGCTGGAGGCAATTTGGCCAGTGCGGCATGCATTGGTTTGTTGGACGATCCCATACGCCCTTGTTATCAGTTGCTCATATACCCCGCGACCAATATGCTTTGTACTGCAGCTTCACACAAGACTTTGGGGCGGGGATATTTGTTGACCAAAGAGGCGATTGATTGGTTTGTCGGACATTACATCAAAGACCCCAAAGACTTAGCGGATTGGAGAGCTTCGCCCCTGCTCGCTAGCAGTCACGCGGGCTTGCCTGCAGCCCTTGTGATGGTCGCCGGATTTGACCCGCTAAAGGATGAAGGTTTGGAGTATGCAGACGCACTATCCAAAGCGGGCGTCCCTGTGGAGGTGGTGTGTTTTGAGAGACAAATACACGGCTTCATCACCATGGGCCGCATCCTCAGAGAGGCCAATACGGCGGTCAATTTGTGCGCTTTGACTTTGAAGGCCGCCTTGAGCTGAAAAAAGCAAAGGCTCAGTGGTGATGTGCTTCAGGGTGGAGCACAATTTCATGCAGAGGAAAGTGAGCGTTTTTTCGATCTTCAAAAAAGCGTTGCAAGGTTTCCTTCACCGTTCGAAAGGCCAGTTGATCCCAGGGGATCTCAGATTCCAGGAAAAGCCTGGCCTCTTGGGTTTCATGGCCAGGGTTGAACTGTGTGCTGGTGAGTTCGGCACGAAAATAAAAGTGAACTTGTCCCACAGCGAGAACACTGGTGATCGTGTAGAGATCTTGCAACTTGTATTGCGCTCCAGCCTCTTCATCGGTTTCCCTTGCTGCGCCCGCACTGAGTGTCTCACCCAGTTCCATGAAACCTGCGGGTAGGGTCCAAAGGCCTTTGCGAGGCTCAATGTTTCTTTTGCAAAGCAGAACGCGGTCTTGCCACACGGGCAGTGTGCCCACCACATTCAAGGGGTTCTCGTAGAGAACGCTTTTGCAGTTCGTGCAAATGGCTCTGAGTTTGGTGTCACCGTCTTCAGGGATGCCAAAGTGCACTGCCGAACCGCAGTGCTTACAGTGCTTGATCGTGGGGCGAGGATACATGCGTAGAGGGTCTTGTTGAGAAAATCGGATTGAACTTCTTAGACCACTTCAACGTCAATCGGGGTCAGGCCATCCACATGACCATGCATCAAGTCTCCTTTGACCACAGCATTGACGCCTTCGGGGGTGCCTGTGAAGATCAGGTCGCCGGGGCGCAATTCCCAAGCGTTTGAGAGGTGTTCGATGGTCTCTGCAATGTTCCAAATGAGCTTGGAGATGTGGCTGCTTTGGCGCGCTTGACCGTTGACCTCAAGGGTGATGGCTGCGCCTTCAATGTCTTTGACCTTGTCCTTGGGTGTGATGGGGCCCATTGGAGCGCTGGCATCAAAGCTCTTGCCGATGTCCCAAGGGCGACCTTGTTTTTTCATTTCATTTTGCAGATCGCGGCGGGTCATCTCCAGTCCCACTGCATAGCCAAAAATGTGATTGAGCGCGTCTTTGGCAGCTATGTTTTTACCGCCCACAGCAATGGCCACCACGAGCTCGATTTCGTGATGAAAGTTTTGCGTGACGCTTGGGTAGGGCAGATGGGCCACTTCGCCAGGCTTGACATTGATCAAGGCATCGGTGGGTTTGAGAAAGAAAAAAGGTGGTTCACGACCTGTGTATCCCATCTCTTTAGCGTGCTCTTCGTAATTTCTACCCACACAGTAAATGCGGTGCACTGGAAAGAGGGTGGTGCTGTCTGCGATGTGTGCTGAGACAACTTCTGGAGCGGTGTGCGTGTAGGATGTCATGAGGTTTTGAGGCTTTGCTTGAGTTCTTTTGCGAGAAGCTCTACGCCATTGGTTGGGGCTTGTGTTTGGATGACTTGCTCCACTTTGGGATCAAGTCTTGCTTTTTCGGTGTAGAGTTTAACCTGAGCTTGCACAAAAGTGATCCATACCTTCCCTTAAGGGAAATATTTTCTTTCAATCATGAAGGGCGTTGATAAGCCATGTTCAATCGATGGAGTGCGAATTGGGGGCTTGAGTCGGTGGGAGTTCGCATGAGGCTCTCCACTCGCTTGGGCGGTGTCTCACAAGGCGCTTTTGAGAGTTTGAATTTGGGCCTGCATGTTGGGGATGATCAAGCTCGTGTCTTGGAGAACCGATCCATTTGGAGGGACCATTTGGGCGCGCAGCCCATTTTCTTGAATCAAGTTCACGGACAACACCTGGTCGAATTGACGCCCAAAAGTCCTCAAGGGTTGGAGGCTGACGCGTGTTTTACGTCGAGCCAAGGGGTGGCCTGCACCATGATGGTGGCAGATTGCATGCCCATTTTGATCGCGCATCCCAGCGGATCATTTGTGGGCGCGTTGCACGTGGGTTGGAGAGGTTTTTTGGGTGTAGGTACAAACCATGAGTTGATGGATCATGGCATCTTGGCGCATGCACTGCAAGCTATCGTCAATGGAATGTGCTCAAAGGGTCAATCTTGTGAAGTTCAAGAGGTTTGGGCTTGGCTTGGACCATGTATTGGCGAGAAGTGCTTTGAAGTTGGACCCCTGGTGAGAGATCTTTATGTTCGAAGGTTTGGGGCAGATGATGGCTTGTTCACGGCTCACGCCACAAGTGCGCAAAAGTGGTATTTCAATTTGGCTGGGGCTGTGAGATTGGAGCTGAGCAGGCTGGGTATCACGAATGTATTTGGCAACCCAGGCTCACTTGAGTGGTGCACCGTCACCCAAGAGGAGTTTTTCTTCTCCCACAGGCGAGACCGGGTGAGTGGTCGCTTCTGTGCCAGTATTTGGTTGGAATGCTGAAAACTTGATGTAACCCCCTAAAAAAGTTGATCAATTACTGCGATACTTGGCTCAATGAGACTTAAAGTTCAGTGAAGAGTGCACGCCCCATGTCAAATCACAATCGCTCACAAAATCTCCCCTCCATGTCTTGGATGAAAGAAGCCATGGAGAAATTCATGGCTTCAATGTCTCCAACTCAAACTGGCTTACCAGCAGCAAAAATCGAGTGGGACATAGAACAACTCGAGAAGTTGCAGTCAGACTATATTGAGCAAGCCACGGCTTTGTGGAATCAATCTTTGCAGTCCAAAATTGAACTCAAAGACAGGAGATTTGCAGCCAAAGATTGGCAGGAGTCTGCGGGCGCTAAATTCACGGCCGCTTTGTACTTGCTCAATTCCCAGGTCTTGAGCGCATTGGTCAAAGCCGTCAAGACCGATCCCAAGACACAAACGAGGCTTGCTTTTGCGGTGGAGCAGTTCGTTGCTGCCAGTGCTCCAAGCAACTTCCTGGCTCTCAATGCAGAGGCGATTGGCAAGGCGATCAAAAGCGATGGGGCTTCGCTCTCCCAAGGTCTTCAAAATTTGTGGCATGACTTGAAGCAGGGTCACGTTTCCATGACCGATGAGAGTGTCTTTGAGGTGGGTAAAAACGTTGCCACAAGTGTGGGGCAAGTGATTTATCAAAACCCCTACTTTCAACTCATTGAGTATGCGCCATTGACGCCTGAGGTTCATGCAAAACCACTTTTGATTGTGCCGCCTTGCATCAACAAATACTACATTTTGGATTTGAAGCCTGAGAACTCCTTGGTGAGGTACGCAAGCTCACAAGGCTTTAGAACATTGGTCATGAGTTGGGCCAATCCCAAAGAAGATTTGGCCTTTGCAACCTGGCATGACTACGTGGAGCAAGGTGTGATCAAAGCCATTGAGGTGTGCCAGTCCTTGTCTCCAACACAGGACCTCAATGCATTGGGATTTTGCGTTGGAGGCACACTGCTCACCAGTGCCTTGGGTGTTTTGCAAGCAAGGGGGCTAAAACCTGTCCAAAGCGTGACACTGCTCACCACTTTGGTTGACTTCACCAACACAGGCATTTTGGATGTTTTCATTGATGAAAAAATGGTTGAGTTTCGCGAATTGCAGTTTGCCAGCGGAGGACTGATGTCGGGCCGAGACATGGCTCAGACCTTTAGTTTTTTAAGGCCCAATGATTTGGTCTGGAATTACGTGGTTGGGAATTATTTGAAGGGTGAGTCGCCACCTGCATTTGACTTGCTTTATTGGAATGGGGACGCCACGAATTTGCCTGGTCCTTTGTACGCCTGGTATTTGAGAAACATGTATTTGGAAAATCGCCTCAAGGACCCACAGGGACTTGAGGTTTGTGATGTTCGCTTTGATTTGTCAAAGCTTGATTTGCCGCTCTACATCTATGGATCCAAAGAGGACCACATTGTCCCCATCGATGCGGCATATGCTTCGACGCAAATTTTCAAGGGTAAAAAGCGCTTCGTGATGGGAGCCTCGGGTCACATTGCTGGCGTGATCAATCCACCCCAAGCGCGCAAAAGAAGTCACTGGGTGAGCACAAAAAACACTTTTCCCAAAGCGTTCAAGGATTGGGAGAAAAGCTCGCAAGAGATACCTGGCAGTTGGTGGGATGATTGGAGCCAGTGGCTCAAGCCCTTGGCAGGTCAATTGTTGGCAGCCCCAAAGAAAGCGGGTAACAAGTCTCACCCTCCACTCATGCCCGCGCCAGGGAACTATGTGGCGGTGAAGGTTTAAGATCTAGGGCAAGCATTGAATCAATTTTTCGAGGAGTACTTTTTATGCAAGATATCGTGATCGTCTCAGCAGCAAGAACTGCAGTGGGTAAATTTGGTGGATCCTTGGCCAAGGTGGCTGCCACTGATTTGGGTGCATTGGTGATTCGTGAGGTGTTGGCCCGTGCCAAGCTTGACCCCCAGTTGGTGGGGGAGGTGATCATGGGACAGGTGTTGGCTGCAGGTGCAGGCCAAAATCCTGCGCGTCAAGCCTTGATGAAATCAGGCATTCCTCAAGAGGTTCCTGCACTCACCATCAACGCAGTCTGTGGCTCAGGCCTCAAAGCGGTGATGCTGGCTGCTCAAGCGGTGGCTTGGGGGGACAGCGAAATTGTGGTGGCAGGGGGCCAAGAGAACATGAGCGCTTCTCCTCACATTTTGTCTGGCTCACGCGATGGTCAGCGCATGGGAGACTGGAAGATGGTTGACAGCATGATCGTGGACGGGTTGTGGGATGTTTACAACCAATACCACATGGGCATCACAGCTGAGAATGTTGCCAAAAAGCATGGCATCACAAGAGAGATGCAAGATGCGTTGGCCCTGAGCAGCCAGCAAAAAGCCAGTGCAGCCCAAGACGCTGGCAAGTTCGCTCAAGAAATTGTGGGTGTCTCCATTCCTCAAAGAAAGGGTGACCCCATTTTGTTCAATTCAGATGAGTACATCAACAAAAAAACCAGTGCCGAAGCATTGCAAGGTTTGCGCCCCGCTTTTGACAAAGCGGGCAGTGTGACAGCAGGAAACGCCTCGGGCATCAATGATGGAGCAGCTGCAGTGCTCGTGATGTCAGCTGCAAAGGCAGCCTCTTTGGGGCTAAAGCCTTTGGCTCGAATTGCCTCCTTTGGCACAAGTGGTCTAGATCCATCTTTGATGGGTATGGGTCCCGTTTCTGCTTCACAAAAGGCTTTGAAGAGAGCTGGTTGGAGTGCAGATTCAGTGGATCTGTTTGAGCTCAATGAGGCTTTTGCTGCGCAAGCTTGTGCAGTGAATCAAGAGCTTGGCATCGATCCTGCAAAGGTCAATGTGAACGGTGGAGCTATTGCGATTGGGCACCCCATTGGGGCATCGGGATGCCGCATTTTGGTGACCTTGTTGCACGAAATGGAACGCAGAGATGTTAAACGAGGTTTGGCTGCTTTGTGTATTGGGGGAGGCATGGGGGTTTCACTGACGCTGGAGCGTTAAACTGAACCTCTGCAGTCTGGGCCTTGGATTTGAGGGAATGGGGTTGGAAGATCTTGTGCCTTCACCGTTCAAAGGTGCGGAGTCGTGAAAATTACAATTTTTTTAGAGAGACATTGAAATGACAAAAAAAGTAGCATACGTGACGGGTGGAATGGGTGGCATTGGTACGGCCATTTGCCAGCGCTTGCACAAAAGTGGTTTCACTGTGATTGCTGGTTGCGGGCCCACACGCGACTTTAAAAAATGGCTCGATGAGCAAAGTGCTCTGGGCTATACCTTTTACGCCTCTGTGGGCAATGTCAGTGAGTGGGATTCCACGGTTGAAGCCTTCTCCAAAGCGAAGGCCGAGCACGGCCCGATTGATGTATTGGTCAACAATGCGGGCATCACCAGGGATCGCATGTTTTTGAAGATGACCCGTGATGATTGGGATGCAGTCATTGACACGAACTTGAACTCCATGTTCAACGTCACCAAGCAAGTGGTGGGTGATATGGTTGAAAAGGGTTGGGGTCGCATCATCCAAATCAGCTCGGTCAATGGTGAAAAGGGTCAATCGGGTCAAACCAATTACTCTGCAGCCAAGGCTGGTATGCATGGATTCACCATGGCTTTGGCTCAAGAGATGGCCACCAAAGGTGTCACGGTGAACACGGTGAGCCCTGGCTACATTGGCACCGAAATGGTTCGCGCCATTAGGCAAGATGTCTTGGATAAAATCGTTGCAACCATTCCCGTCAAGCGATTGGGTACACCAGAGGAGATTGGCTCCATCGTGGGGTGGTTGGCTGGAGAGGAGTCAGGTTTCACAACTGGAGCTGATTTCTCTTGTAACGGTGGCTTACACATGGGTTGATCTCGACCATTGCGCACAATGGGACCCTCTTGTTGGCTCTTGCTGGCAAGGGGATTTTTTTTGGGGGAAGCGCCATTGGTGCGTCTTCTTGACAGAGCGCTTGACAAGACCATCTTTTAAACCAGGATTGATAAACCAAATTGAAGGCCAATGTACGACCCGCCCAACTGAGTGTTGCTCCGATGATGGACTGGACAGACCGGCATTGTCGCGTTTTGCATCGGTTGATCTCAAAGAAGGCGCTGCTCTACACTGAGATGGTCACCACTGGAGCGTTGATCCACGGGGACCAAGGCAGGCACTTGGACTACGATGAGATGGAGCACCCATTGGTGCTTCAATTGGGTGGATCTGAATCACAAGATCTGGCTCAATGTGCAAAACTCGCGCAAGACTGGGGCTACGACGAGGTCAATCTCAATTGTGGGTGTCCTTCTGAGCGAGTGCAAAGAGGTGCATTTGGGGCGTGCTTGATGGCCGAGCCCAAATTGGTGGCCGATGCTGTCAAGGCCATGCGAGATGTGGTGGACATTGAGGTGACCGTTAAGCACCGCATTGGCATAGATGAGCACGAGTCATATGAATTCGTTCGAGATTTTGTGGGTTCGGTGAGCGAGGCTGGATGCCGGATTTTTGTGGTTCATGCAAGAATTGCCATCTTGAAGGGGCTCTCACCGAAGGAGAACCGAGAAATACCCCCTCTGAGGTATGAGGTGGTGGAGCGCTTGAAGAGAGATTTCCCGCAGTGCTCCTTTGTGCTCAATGGAGGTATTCAATCCCATCAGCAAGTCCTTGACTTGTTACCCAAATTTGATGGATTGATGTTGGGTCGTGCCGCCTACCACCAGCCATGGCTCTTGAGCGAGTGGGATGCGTTGTACCCAGTTCAAGATCAAGCTCAAACTGAAGAGGCTGCTGCAAACTCAGGCATCGAGCAAAGAATGCTGATTGAGGAAAAGTTCGTCCAATACATGCACCAACAAAAGCGCTCAAATGGCACGCCTTGGTCGCACATGTCCAGGCACATGTTGGGGCTCTATCACGGTGTTGCTGGAGCGAGGCTTTGGCGGCAAGTTTGGAGCGATTCGTCTTTGAAGGATTTGGAGTCCATGGCAGTGATGGCTTTGGCCCATGAGGCCATGGATCGAGCTCATTTGAGAGTTCTTGATGAAAGTTAGCCGCATTTGTTGATTTTTAATGGTTCATGACTTAACCAAAGGCGAGCTTCTCGTTTGAGGC
>CAIPII010000060.1 GCA_903865035.1 uncultured Burkholderiales bacterium
CTCAGGAGTTGGAGAAAACATTCACGCTCGCACGCCAAAACGCTCAAGTGATCATCACCAGTGCAGGGGTCAGTGCTGGAGAGAGAGACTTCACCAAAGAGCTCTTGAACAAAATGGGGGACGTCGTGTTTTGGCACATCGCCATGCGTCCCGGCAGACCCATGGCAGTTGGGCGACTTGGAGACACCTTGCTCTTTGGGCTACCCGGAAACCCAGTGGCGGTCATGGTCACGTTTCTGGCTTTTGTAAGACCTGCGCTTCTCAAGCTCATGGGTGCCAAACAAACCGGCGTGGTTCGACAACAAGCGGTGAGCTTGGAGCGCATCCGCAAAAAACCCGGTCGCACAGAGTACCAACGCGGTGTGAGTGAGGTGCAAGATAATGGTGCGCTCACGGTGAGGTTGAGTGGTAGCCAAGGCTCTGGCATCCTAAGCTCCATGGTCAACGGCAATTGTCTGGTGGTGCTCCCACACGAGCAAGGGGATGTCGAGATTGGACAAGCCGTGGAAATCTGGCCCTTGGAGGGGCTCATTTGAAAACAACAAAGGCTGCCAAAGGTTTGGCACAAACTCAGCTGCCTTTGGCAGCACTCAAAACACTCTCCACACCCTGATTGGCCAATTGATCGGCCCGCTCGTTTCCTGGGTCACCCGAGTGACCCTTGACCCAAACCCATTCAATTTGGTGTCCACACTCATGCACCAAATGATCAAGCGTCTGCCAAAGCTCTACATTTTTAACGGGTTGTTTGGATGCCGTTTTCCAACCCTTGGCCTTCCAAGAGTGGATCCACTCGGTGATGCCTTGCCTGACATACTGGCTGTCCAAGAACAGTTTGATGCGGCAACTTTGCTTCAAGCATTTCAATGACTCGATGACCGCCATCAATTCCATGCGATTGTTGGTGGTGAGCAACTCACCTCCAAAGATCGCCTTCTCTTGTGCGCCAAAGCTCAAAACAGCCCCCCAACCACCTGGGCCAGGGTTGCCCTTGCAAGCTCCATCGGTGTAGATCACCACATCTTTTAGGGGCTGGGTTTGCGCAAGTGCAGTCATGTTCAATGGGGCTTGAGTTCAGGTTAAAGGTGAACTGAGTTTAAACCCACTTTGGGCTTGAACGCTCTTGGAGTTCAAGCAAAGGTCATCTACTCCTGGCTTTTTTGGGTCGGCTCACCCAACAACGAGGACACACCAGCGGTTGCACTCAAGGGCTTCATGGGGACCGTTTTCCAGCCTGGCCCCATGAGTCTCATGCCCCTGACTCTTTTGACCGCGACCAAATAGTAACTGGCTCCAAAAATAGGCCACCACCGGTTTCCAGCCAACTCCATCCAGTTGAATTTTGCAAGCCACTTGTCTGACTGGATTGCAGGCTTGTAGAGACCAAACCCACCTTGTTCAACCTCAAAGCCCAGCAAACTGAGCCAGTCCTTTAGGCGACCCAATCCAATCAACTCACTTTTTGAGGGCATGAAGGTGCTTTTTGCGCCAAGCCTGCTGTACCAGCGATCGCGCCACTGGCGAAAGCCCCAAAGTGATAGCGGGTTGATCCCAAAAATAATGACTCGCCCCTCGGGCACCAAGACGCGCTCGACCTCTCTGAGGGTGAAGTGCGGATTGGCATGCATCTCCAGGGTATGAGGCAAGACGATCAAATCCAAACTTTGCTCAGGAAAGGGAAGTGCCCTAAAATCCGTGACAAAATCAACTCCCACAACACCATCTCGCTCCAACCCGAGCCATCTCTTGGGCATTCGATTAGACTGAAGTCCTTTGAGTGGAGCCAAGCCCAATTGAACTGCATGAAATCCAAAGACATCGGCCACCAGTTGATCAACCTTGGTTTGCTCCCAGTTCAATAGGTACTCCCCTGCAGCGCTTTGCACCCAATCGTCCCAGTCATTGATCTTCATTTTCTAATCCAGGCCTCATGAAACTACTTGCTCTTCCCGTGCTCAACGACAACTACATTTGGTTGTTGCATGATGGTCACCATGCGATCGTGGTTGACCCCGCCGTTGAAGTTCCTGTGCTCGAAGCGCTTGATCACGCTGGCCTCGAGCTCAAAGCCATTTTAGTCACACACCATCACCCTGACCATGTGGGTGGCGTGAGCGCGTTGCGCGAGCGCACGGGCTGCATGGTGTATGCCCCCGAAGACGCTCGAATCCCTGAACCCTATGAACGCGTGCAGGAAGGACAAACTTTGCTCCTCTTAGAGCACCAGGTACAAGTGATGTTCGTGCCTGGACACACCAAGACTCACTTGGCCTACTTTGTGGAAAACCAATTCAGTGACCCCATATTGCACGCACCCATCCTCTTTTGCGGAGACACTTTGTTCTCTGGGGGGTGTGGTAGGCTCTTTGAGGGCACAGCTGAACAAATGTTTGATTCTTTAAGCCGTTTCAAATCCCTGCCCCAGAACACTCTGGTGTGCTGTGCGCACGAGTACACACTCTCCAATTTGAAATTCGCTTTGCACGTGAACCCTGGCAACACCGATTTGATCGCGTACAACGCTCAGTGCGAAAAACTCAGAGCACAGCACCACTCCACCCTTCCAAGCTCAATTGCTGTGGAGTTGAAGATCAACCCTTTCTTTAGGTTGGATGACCCTGAGGTGATTCAATCCATTCATCAACGAGACCCA
>CAIPII010000061.1 GCA_903865035.1 uncultured Burkholderiales bacterium
CAGCCACCAATGGATCGCGATCAAATGCGCGCCATCATGCAGCTCAGTGCGCCACAAAGAATGGAGAAAATGATGGCCCTTCACGAGCAAGCTCATGCTCAGATGAGTCAAAAGATGCACGACCGCTTGGAGGCGGTCAAGGTGTTTTATCCACAGTTGAGCCCAGAGCAACAAAAAGAGTTTGACCGTTTCACTATGCATCACAACCGCATGCATTGGGGGCGCGCCAAAGCTGATTGATTTCTCCTGCCCTAAAGGCTTTGTCCTTGGGTTAAGGTATCTGATTGGGCAGTCTTGGTTGAACCAAGACTGCTTTTTTTTCGCCTCAACTGCACATCAATTTGATGTCTTCAGGCAAGGGGATGGCTTTGATTTTGTTGGCGATTTCAGGGTGTTTGATGCAAAAAATACGAGTTTCTTGGCCTTCGCAAATCAAATCGATGCCTCTCATCACTCTGTGATTTTGTATGAACGCCTTGCCTCTCCATTCGGCCACATGGGTATGGATTTGAAGGGTTTGCCCGTAACTGGCAGGCTGTACAAAGCGATTTCGGATCTCAAGCAATGGGGTGCCGATGATGCCGCTGGTTTTTTCGAGCTCGCGCCATGGTGGCAGACCGCAGTTGCGAAAGAAGTTCTCTGACGATGCATCCATCCATCTCGAATAGTTGGGATAGAACACGATGCCTGCTGGGTCACAATCCCCAAAGGTGACGGTGAATTCATAGATGATGGTTTTTGGAGTTGTCATAGGATCTTCAATAGGTGTTTGGCCATAGGATTTTGAGAACATTTTCCATGAAATAGTGACACGGTGCAAAAAATTCCCAGGCCATTCACCACCCAAGTTTGGTGAGACGCTAGAAAAAATACATGATCCGCGGTTTTTTCTCCTTTAAGTTTGCGTTTCGTTGAGCTCAAATCGATTTTCTGTTTCATTGATACAAGATCTCAAGGGGCTTACACATGCAACTGCGACATGAGGACCGTGGTCTGGTGGTTGGTTTCGCTCATTTTTATGAGCAAGAGAAAAGAATCATTCAAAGCTGGTTCATGGGACAAGAATTTGGATCATTTTTGGCCGATTGCTTGGGGCAGGCCTGGAGTTTGGAGACGGCCTTGTGTTGGGTTTTGGTGCTGGCATTGAGTCTTTGGTCGAGCTCATGGAATGGAATGGGCGTTATGACACTCCTTTTGATCTTTTTCTTGATGGTGCTTGCCATGAGAGCGATGTTTCAAAGAAGGCTAGAGCGTCAACATTTACCCAATTTGTTGCAATCTGAGTTGGGACTCAAGAGCGCACGCACTCGTGCTCGCAGCAGAGTTGGAAGGGATTATTTTTTAGGTTATACCAGTGACAAAGCCAAAGAAGTTTGGGTCGGGCAAGAGGAGATGATGCGGCATTTCTTGATTGCTGGAATGACTGGGGTGGGGAAAACCGTCGCATCTAACTTGTTGATGGCTCAACAAATGGCAAAAGGCGGTGGTCTCCTGTGGGTGGATGGCAAACTGGACCCACACAACATGACTTTTTTCTATCAGTTGGCCAAATGGACCGGTCGCGAAAGCGATGTACGAATCATCAACCCTGCTCACCCTGAGAAATCAAATACATACAACTTTGTACTCTACGGCAGTGCTGATGAAGTGGCCTCTCGCATTCTCACGACGTTTGGTGCAGCCACTTCGAGTGCAGGCGCAGATTATTACAAGCAAGCCGCCAATCAAGGTCTGATTTGTATATTGGCTGTGCTCAAATGGCTCAATCTATCTTACAACTGCATGGACCTGGCCATCTTACTCAGCCACCCCAAGGCCTTGGAGGATTTGAACAAAAGGGTTCAAGTCCAGGGAAACCTGGGGCGGGAAGCGAGTGCGTTTGCTCTATTTTTAGAGTCCTGCAGCGATACCTCTCGAAAAGCACAATCGCCGCAGCTTGACACCAAAAAGTTGAGGGACTTGTTTGGTGGTATTGCGGGCCGATTGTTTGTGTTTGGCAGTGGTACGTGTGGTGAAATCACGGGCTCATACACGCCTGACATTAATTTGTTTGAATCCATTTGTGCCAAAGAATTGATTTACTGCGCTTTGCCCTCTATGGGGCAACACGTCACCGCTCAAAATTTTGGCAAGATGCTCACGGGCGATTTGCGCAGCGCCATCGCCAAGGTCCAAGCCTTGCCCCTAGATGAAAGACCCAATCCTCCTTTTATGGTGTGGCTCGATGAGGTGGCGAGTTACGCCAGTGCACAGGCCTTGGCTGCCCCCTTTCAACAAGCCAGAAGCGCAGGCTTGAGCATTGGTGTGGGCTTTCAAGAGCATGCCAGTATGCAGGAGTTGGGGCCTTCTTTTTTGGGGACCATCATGGGCAACACCTATAGCAAGCTGTTTTTCAAACCCGCGGAACTTGATACCGCCACAGTTTGGTCCAAGATGCTCGGCACTCAAAAGGCAACGCTTTCAAGGCAAGCGAGGGCGGTTGTGAGTGCGCAAGAGGTGGGGCTCTTCAATTCAAAAGCTTTTGGGCATGTGCTCAAGTCGAAAACCGATTCTTCTAGCGAAGCGCAAGCCCAATGCGAGCGTGTTTCAGTGCAACAGTTGACTCGATTGGGGCAAGGGCATGCCGTGTTCTTGTCAGGCGGAACCCATTTGTATGATGTGAAGATTCCCATGATTGCGTTCACCCCCGCCTTGCAAGCTCAGCTGGGAGATTTGAAAATCCAGCGCCCACCCACAGCCGCCAAGCACGATCGTTGGATCAAAACCCAAGCCTTCAACGACCAAGGTGCGCACTCTGAAAAGCGTCTGAATGGATCGGTCAAGGGGTTGTTTCTTCAACACCATTACCGCGATTGGGTGAGTTCAGCCGGCATTGCTGAAGGCAAACTCGTTTGCGCAAGTCTGTCAATGGAGCAGCAGCGGGGACAGGAGCGGGCCAAGCAAAAGTTTCAAAATTTCTCAGCTTTGCGTCCTCAAACACCCTTGCCCAATCAAGCTTTGGAGCTTCATGGGGGCTTGGTCACTGACCCAAAGGTTCAAGATGAGTAGGCTGGCATGCAGGTTTTTGTTTCTCATGCTATTGCTCACATTCAAAGTGATCACTTTTTTGTTGTGGGCTCACTTGGACGTTTTAAGGCAGTTGTGCGCAGCGGCTCTTGAGCGCTTCTTGGATCATGACAAAACAGGCTCAATCCGTGTTGATTGTTCTTTTGTGCAGCAAGCACAAATGGATTTGGATGAGTTTGGCGGTTGTATTAAACTGTGAGCCAAGTGCGTGGAGTAGCCTCATTGATCGAATGGGACTGAACTGTAGGACTCAACGCAGCTCAAATTTCTTTCAAGCGTGTGAGAAGCTTTCCATTCACTTTTTGGTTGACCCATGACCCAGGATTCAATTTACATGCCCCCCGCGTTCAAGGGAGAGGATTTGGAGTTGGCGCAGACACTGATGCTCGAGCATCCCTTGGCCACGTTGGTGAGTGTTGGCGCAAGCGGCGAGCCCAAAGTGACGCACTTGCCACTTCAGTGCCACGTGCAAGAGGTTCAAGCAGTGAGGGGTGATGACGCTCCTGCTTGGATTTTGAGAGGCCATTTTGCAAAAAACAACCCCCATGTTTTGGCGCTGCAGAGCAATCCAAAAGCGTTGGCCATTTTCATGGGGCCTCAGGGTTACATGTCTCCTAGCGTCTACCCCGACTTGGTGAGGGTCCCCACTTGGAATTACCTGACCTTGCATGTGCAAGGAGAGATTGAATTTGTGGATGAATCTGAAAAAAAAGATCACCTTTTGAAGCAATTGATTGCCGATCACGAAGAGAGTTACGCCAAGCAGTGGCGCTCTTTGCCTGAATCGTATCAAGACAGCATGTTATCTGCCATTGTGGGTTTTTCAATGCGAGTCACACACCATCAATTCAAAATGAAGTTGAATCAACATCGTCCCGAAGCGCACGAAAAAATGCATGCGAAGTACTCACATGGAAGCCCTGCCGAACAGGGGCTGGCTTTGTGGAACACTTCCGACTCCCCCTACACTAAACGCATCAACTGGTATGGCAAGCGAACCGCCGAGATATGCGATATCTGGAAGTCGGCATGGGGCAGCGACGCAAACCGGGTTGTCTGTGTGCTGTCGGCGC
>CAIPII010000062.1 GCA_903865035.1 uncultured Burkholderiales bacterium
ATGCGATCAAGGCCTCCAGGCTCTTGCGCGTCAAATGGGTATTGCCCAAAAATCCCATGCAAGCCACGCAAGAGACGGTCTACGAACATTTGCAAAACGCGCCAGTTGTCAAACGCGATGAGCCCGTGAAAGTCGCGGACGTTCAAGCGGTCTTTCAAAAAGCAACTCGCGTCGTGCAAGCTCAGTACCACTGGCCTTTTCAGTCTCATGCGAGCATGGGGCCGGCCTGCGCCATTGCAGATGTGAAGGCGGACCGGGTTGAAATTTGGACCAGTTCACAAAAGCCCCATTACGCAAGAGACGGTGTGGCCAATTTGCTCAAAATTGATCCCAAAATCGTCACCGGTCACTGGGTCATTGGGCCTGGTTCTTACGGCAGAAATGATGCGGGGGACGCCATCATGGATGCGGCAATGCTCAGTCACTTGACCGGCAAGATCGTGCGTGTGCAAGGCATGCGACACGATGCAACGCAGTGGGATCCCAAGGCGCCTGCAAGCATTCACACTGCACGCGCAGCCTTGGACGATCAAGGGCGCGTGTTGGCCTATGAGTTTGTCTCCAAAGGCTTTTCACGCGTGAGCATCGAGAGCAATGAGTCTTTGCCCAACGACAGTTTGGTGGGCATGGAGCTGGGCCTACCAGCGAGCAACGGCATTGGTTTTGATGTGCCAGGCGAGGGCTACAAATTTCCCGCCAAATTGATGGCTTGGGAGGTGGTGCCTGATTTGATCAAGCAGTCCTCTCCCATGAGAACCTCTCACATGAGAGATCCTGTGGGTCTACAAATCCAATTTGCCAGCGAGCAATTCATGGACGAGTTGGCCTTTGAAGCGGGCATGGATCCGATTCAATTCAGATTGGGCAATTTGCCGGGCGTGAGAGACCAAGATGTGTTGAAGGCACTTCAAGAAAAAGCAGGCTGGGAGAGCAGGCGCGCTTTCAAAGGCAAGCCCAAGGAGCAGATCATCCGCGGCCAAGGCGTTGCTTACGCCCAGCGCCATGGCACCGTGCTCGCTGGTGTTGCGCAAATCGAAGTGGATCGCAAAACGGGTCGCATATGGGCTCGCAAATTCACCATCGCTCACGATTGCGGTTTGGTGGTGAACCCCAAGGGCTTGAAGTACACGATCGAGGGCGCACTGGTGCAAGCTTTGTCCAGAACGCTCTTTGAGGAGGTGAGGTTTGATCAAAACCGAGTCAACAGTGTCGACTGGGCGACGTATCCGATTTTGAACATCAAGGATGCACCTGAGAGCATCGATCTGATCGTCATCAACCGCCCAGAGATGGCACCAACAGGTGCAGGTGAGGCCACCAACCGATTGATTCCAGCATGTGTGGCCAATGCCTTCTTTGATGCCACGGGTGTCAGATTGCGCCAAGCGCCTTTGACCACCGAGCGAGTCAAGGACGCTTTGAGAAAAGCCAATTTATTGATGGTTTGATCAATCTTTGGTTTTGATGAATCACCCCCCTTTGGGCTTGGTCCCAAAGGGGGGTGTTTGTTTTAGATCAACTGCAGCTGACATGGGCATTGAACTCACAGTGGCTTGGGTGCCTTGGCGCAGTGGTTTGGCATGCGATCAGTTGAGTTGACAACGCTGTGGACGAACTTTCAAATCGAAGATCAAAGGGTTGGCCGTCACTTGGAATGCATCAGTCACTTGTTCAAAGGCCACTTGTTGCAGCGACATGACTTCTTCTTGAGAAAATCCCAGCTCATAGCCTGAGCACTCATTTGCGCCCAAGGAGCGGGGGTCTTTGTGTGTGATGGCACCAAAGACCACGAGGGCTTCTAGGTAATACCCATGGCTGCTGGCGTGGTAGTGGTCATAGGTCCAAAGATTGATCTTTCCCGCTTCAATTCCGTCGTAAGGATTGGGGTCGGCAATGCCTTTTTGAATCGCTTGGTTGAAGGCCTCACCAACAGGGATGACGTCTTTGATGAGGGGAGAGTTTTTGAGGGCCAAGTTGTAGGCAACGCGAATGTCTTGTCCCATTTTTTCGATGGGTGAGCCGTACCAAGCGCCTTTGGGTCGGTAGGTTTGGTCCGCGCGAGACCATGTCGACATGAGGTGAATGCTGACGTTTGGATTTTTAGAGGCCAAGAGTTGGGCCATTTGCGCCGAGGTTTGGATCAGTTTGGTGGGGTCCTTGGGGTGCAAGGCATCCAAAGTGCTGTACCCATGCATGACCACCGTGTCCCATGGCCTTTGAGTCAGGACCGTCTCTTTGTTGTTCAAATGCCAGTCAAGGCCAATTCCGCCGTGTGTTTCCAAGAAGACATCGTAGGAGAGTCCCGCTTGTTGCGTGAAGGACTTGAAGAGCGCCGCCAGTCCTCCATTTCCCTCCAAGTTCAGGTCTGTCACCGTTTGCGCCCTGTGGTACTGAGCGCTGGAGTGAGCGCCGTAGGTGAAGCTGTTGCCAATGAAGAGAATGCTCTCAGTGGCCAAGGCGCAAAGGGGAAGCGATAGCGCCGATGCAAAAAGTAAGCTTGCGGTTGTTTGCTTCATGTGCGGTGTTTAAAGGTTGGAATTTGGGTGCAGTGGAGTTGTGAGCTTGAGGCAGCACACAAAGCAGTCTTGAAAATAAATTTGATGACTGGCTCAGGGTCTGATTTCATCACTGCCGATCTTCTCAGGCAATGAGGAATACCCCATGCAAGGAAGTTCAAGTGCCAGACGATGTTTGCGTTGAATGCCCTCTAAGTTGGAAGACTTGAGAGTGGTTTCAATGGATGGTGAGAATTAGATTTTCTCTGTTTGCCCGGCCTTGGGTTGCCACACCATGAGGCGTGACTCAATGCGAGTCACCAGGGTGTCGAGCACCAACGCGCAAAGGGTGAGCAAGAGGATGCCTGCAAAGACGGTGTTGATGTCAAAGGTGCCCTCGGCTTGGAGAATCAAATACCCCACACCTTGGGCTGAGCCCAAGTACTCCCCAACCACGGCTCCCACAAAAGCCAAGCCCACAGACGTGTGCAAGCTCGAGAACACCCAACTGGTTGCAGAGGGCAAGTAAACGTGGCGGATGAGTTGGCTGTAATTGGCGCCGAGCATTTTGGTGTTGGCCAGCACCACTGGGGAAACTTCCTTGATGCCTTGGTAGACATTGAAGAAGACGATGAAGAAAACGAGCGTGATGGACAAAGCCACCTTGGACCAAATGCCAAGTCCAAACCACACGCAAAAAATGGGTGCCAAAATCACGCGCGGCATGGAGTTCGTGGCTTTGATGAAAGGGTCCAGTACACGTGCAGTTTTTGGAGAGAGTCCCAGCCACAGCCCAGCCAAGAGTCCACAGACGGTGCCGATCACAAAGGCCAACAAGGTCTCAAGGAGTGTGACACCCAAGTGCAGATAGATGTCTCGTTTGACAAAAAGCCAATCGATCAAGCGAGTCCACACAATGAGTGGTTCACCCACAAAGAAAGCGACTTCGGGTTTACGACTGCTCCAGTGCCAAAATCCAAGGATGAGGACCAAGATCAAGAGTTGCCAAACTCTGAGCATTGCACTTTGAGAACGAGAGGAGGTGGTCATGGGTTTGAGGGCTTGGGGTCGAGTTGTTTGGCGTAGCTTTTCATGACCTCATCTCTGAGAACGGCCCAAATGCTGGCGTGCAATTCAAAGAAGTGTGGGTTGTCACGAATGTTGGCGACATCCCTTGGGCGGGGCAGGTCAATGGTGAATTCGCCAATTGGGTGGGATGCGGGTCCTGCAGAGAGCACCACGATTCTGTCGCTCATGGCGATCGCTTCATCCAAGTCGTGGGTGATGAAGAGCACTGAGCGGGGCTTGTTCATGGAAGTGCCAAAGCACAAATCCAAAACCTCGTTTTCCATCAGTTGACGGGTTTGAATATCAAGTGCCGAAAACGGCTCGTCCATCAAAATGAGCTCAGGCTCCAAGGCGAGCACTTGCGCCAAGGACACGCGCTTTCGCATGCCACCCGAGAGTTGATGAGGGTAGCGCTCAGCAAAGGCGAGGAGTCCCACCCGTTTGAGCCAATCGCTGGCAATCTCTCGAGACAACTGAGGGTCAAGCCCCTTGAATTGAAGGCCTGCCAGCACATTGTCCATCACGTTTCGCCAAGGCATCAAGGCTTCGGCTTGAAACATGTAGCCAGCCTTTTTGTTGATGCCCTTCAAGGGCTCACCAAAGGAGAGCACCTCGCCGCTTGAGGGTGAGAGCAGACCCGCGGCCACATTCAAAATGGTTGACTTGCCGCAACCCGTGGGGCCCACAACGCTCACAAATTCACCCGAATTCACAGTGAGGTTGACACCCTTTGTGGCGGTGTAAAGCCCCTCAGAGCCCGAATCAAAGGAGCAACTGATGTCTTTGAGTTCTAGGGGAGGGGAGATCTTCATCACTTGAACTTGGCGTTGGCCTTTTGTGCAAAAGCGTTGGTGAAGGTTTTGTTGACGTCGATTTTTTTGTCTGAAAGTTCAGGCTCAAAGGCTTGCAGCATCTTGAGGGCGTTGGGTGGACCGTCGCTGGGCATCAGGCCGTCTGGACTCATGGCCTCTTTGACGCCAAGCCACGCGGCCAAGTAAAGGGCTCTGTCACCGAGCAAGTAATTTTCAGGAACGGTTTTGATGATGTCTGAGTTGCTTGCCGTTTGCAGCCATTTGAGGGCATGCACCATGGCATTGGCCAAGGCTTGTGTGGTGCGAGGATTGGCATCGATGAATGAGGACTTGGCATACAACACAGCTGCAGGCATGTTGCCCCCATAGATGGATTTGGTGTCCTTTAAGGTGCGAGTGTCAGAGATGATTTTGATTTCATTTTTTTGACTCAGCATGGTGATCACTGGATCCAAATTGGAGATCGCGTCAATTTGACCTGAGCGCAAGGCCGTGACGGCGCCAGCACTTGTGCCCACGCCCACAAAGGACACGTCCGAGGGCTTCAAGCCTCCTTTGGCGAGCACGAAGTTGGCCAAAATGTTGGTGGAGGATCCGGGGGCTGTGACGCCAATTTTCTTGCCCTTCAAGTCAGCGAGTGACTTGTAGTTGGGCAGAGCTGAGGTGGAGACCGCAAACACGATTTGTGGCGCGCGCCCTTGCAGCACAAACGCTTGGATGTTTTGCCCTTTGGCTTGCATGTCGATGGTGTGCTCAAAGGCTCCAGAGACCACGTCGGCACTTCCACCCACCAAGGCTTGGAGGGCCTTGGAGCCGCCAGCAAAGTCGGAAATCTCTACATCCAGACCCTCCTCTTTGAAGTAGCCCAAGCGCTCTGCAATGGTGAGGGGGAGGTAGTAAAACAAATTTTTCCCGCCCACAGCAATGCTGATTTGGGTTTTTTCGGGTGCTGTATTTTGGGCCAAGGCGGCGACATTGACCCAAGGCAGCGCAAGCGTGAGGAGCAAAGTGGGTAGTGCTTTGATGAGGGTTTTTTTCATGTCTTGCCTCTGTGTGTATAGGTGTTATTTAATCCATTATATGCAATGGAGAAACAAGTTCGCTTCATCACAATGTTGATGATTGGATGGCTATATTTGACGAAATACGCTGGGATCGAACTTAA
>CAIPII010000063.1 GCA_903865035.1 uncultured Burkholderiales bacterium
GGCAAGGTCTTCAAGTGGGCGTGATTGCCAAGCCCTACCGGGCACAATATGAAAATTCGAAAGACGTGTCGTTGGTGATAGGTCCCAGCTCAAAGGCCACCGATGTGGGAGATGAACCTTTGCTCATTTGGAGCAAATGCCAAGTCCCTGTTGTGGTGAGCGGCCAAAGAGCGCAAGCTGCGCAAACTTTGATGGATTTGTTTGCAAGCACTCAAGTGATTTTGAGTGACGATGGATTACAGCACCCCGGACTGCACCCAGATTTGGTGGTTTGTGTGTTTGACCAAAGGGGATTGGGCAACGAACGCCTCTTGCCAAGCGGCCCATTGAGAGAGCCTTGGCCACCCAAGAATTTGGAGGTTCCCATGTGGGTGATCAACACCACATTGAACCCCAAAATGAGGGGACATGTGGCCACGAAAACACTCAGCAAAAAGGTCATCAACGAAAGGGGTGAAATTCGCAACCTGAGCGACTTCATCGAAATCCAACAAAACTGCTGCGCCGTTGCAGGCACTGCTCAACCGCAAGGCTTCTTTTCAATGCTCGCGGATGTGGGACTTGGAAAACTACAAACTCGCTCTTTGCCCGATCATGCATCGATTGATCATTACCGCTCAAGTTTGCCTCACGGTAAAATGATTTTGTGCACTGAAAAAGACGCGGTGAAGTTGTGGCCTCACTTTGAGAACGTATGGGCTGTGCCCTTGAACATCGAACTCGAGCCTGATTTTTTAAGCGCCTTTGATCAAACTTTGAGCGCATGTTTGACTTCCCATGCGGTATCCTAGAGGCCATGCGCCATGCAAGCGATGCCATCCCCTTTCACCCTAGGTTGACCTTAACACTTGAGCCCGAAAATGGATACCAAACTTCTTGAAATCTTGGTCTGCCCCGTCACCAAGGGACCGCTTAGCTTGAACCCGACAAGCATGGAGCTGATCTCCAAAAGCGCCAAATTGGCCTATCCCATTAGAGATGGCATTCCAGTCTTGCTCGAGGCACAAGCCAGAACATTGAGTGAAGAGGAATGTGCAAGAGACTGAGTGTTGGCATTGAGTTGTGCCTCAAGCTTTGATTTCCCTCTCCATCGCTTCATTTCAAATTCCGCCATGAACCCCTTTTGCGTCATCATCCCAGCTCGACTGTCCTCGACTCGCTTGCCCAACAAACCCTTGGCCGACATTCATGGACTGCCCATGATTGTTCGAGTGGCATTGAGGGCTCAAGAGTCTAAAGCCACACGAGTGGTGGTGGCTTGTGACGACATCCGCATCCAAGAGGTTTGTGTGGCCAACCAAATTGAATGTGTGTTGACCCAAGCCACTCATCCATCGGGTAGCGACCGATTGGCTGAGGCTTGTGAATTGCTGAATTTAGAGCCCTCTGAGGTGGTTGTGAACGTTCAAGGCGATGAGCCTCTCATTGAGCCTGAGTTGATCAACGAAGTTGCCGCCAAACTTCACGCCAACGCCAACTCGGTCATGGCAACTGTTGCGCACCCCATACAAAATCAAGCCGATTTTGACAATCCCAATGTGGTGAAAGTGGTGCTCTCTCGCAGCTCGCGTGCCCTTTACTTCACCCGATCTGCGATTCCATTTTGGAGAGACGCGCCCCATCGCGGCGAGAACACCTTTGCACCCGAGTTGGACTCAAAACCCTTTATCGCCCTTCGCCACGTTGGGTTGTACGCCTACAAAGCCTCCTTTTTAAAGCTGTTTCCCTTGTTGGAGCCAAGTCCACTGGAGCGCATCGAATCCTTGGAGCAGTTGCGCGTGCTCTGGCACGACCACGCCATCGAGGTCCATGTGAGCCCAAATGTCTGCGCCTCTGGCGTTGACACACCCGAGGATTTGGAGCGTGTGAGAAAACAATTGGCCCATTAAGCTAGGCAAAATTGACCAATAGACGTGATATCCTTGTCACTTATTAGAAATAAAGAGAAGGCAAAGAGGCCACTCCTGTGGGCGATTGAGCGCTTTGCACCAAAAAACGATTAAGGACTAGCATGAAACTGATTCTTTTAGGCGCTCCAGGAGCCGGCAAGGGCACGCAAGCCACTTTCATTTGCCAAAAGTACGGTATCCCTCAAATCTCCACCGGAGACATGCTCAGAGCGGCCGTGAAAGCCGGTACGCCTTTGGGCATTGAGGCCAAAAAAGTCATGGACTCAGGCGGTTTGGTGAGCGATGAAATCATCATCGGCTTGGTCAAAGAGAGAATCACTCAAGCCGATTGTGCAAACGGTTTTTTGTTTGACGGTTTCCCAAGAACCATTCCCCAAGCTGACGCCATGAAAGCGGCCAATGTTCATTTGGACTATGTGCTTGAGATCGATGTGCCCTTTGACTCCATCATTGAGCGCATGTCTGGTAGAAGGGTTCACGTGGCCAGCGGTCGCACTTACCACGTCCGATTCAATCCACCCAAAGTGGCCGATCACGATGACGTGACCGGAGAGGCCCTGATTCAACGCCAAGATGATCAGGAAGAAACCGTTAGAAAGCGCCTTGAAGTCTACTCAGAGCAAACCAAACCCTTGGTGAGCTACTACTCTGATTGGGCCAAATCTGACGCTCCACACGCCCCTCACTACAGGGCCATCAGTGGACTGGGCAGCGTTGATGAAATCAAAGAAAGAGCTTTTCAAGCCCTCTCCTCTTAAAGTGCTCAGGCCCTCACTCTTGAGAGCCAATCCTTAGGCGCAATCTCCAAGATCTGAGTCCTTGGTTTCCAATCAAGCCATGAGGCTCAGCATCAATGCAACCCTTGCTTTCACGGGAGAAAGTGCACTGATCCCCAACTCCAAAGACTCCTCTTTGCTTTGAGATTGAGATCCGCTCTGGCCGTGATTGAGCATCACACGAATCCCCTTACCTCCGCCACCCCAAGGCGCACGTTGGGTCACCACAGTGCGCACCCCAAGTTGCATGAGCTCAACCAAAGGGGCATGAAGGGCTTGGTGAAGATTTCCTGCGCCGGGCCCCACCAAAACCAAGCCCTTCAGAGCCATGTGAGAATTGGGCGAGTTGAGTTTGAAATGCTTTAACTCAGCGAGTAATGTGTGCAGCATGTTGTGCTCGCCCATAGTGCTGTGACTCATGACAATCTCGACCCGAGGAGGTGTGTTGCAAGCGGCAAAGGCAAACAAGGTGGGAGTCTTGCCCCAATTGAAGGAGTCGTTGTGCGCGTGAGGATGACCCCATTCAAGCGCCAAAGTGCTGGCTTGCTCACCCAAGGTAGCCATCACACCCAGGGCTTCTTGACTCCCTTGGGGCGCAGGAGCATTGGAGTAAAAAGGAGCCTCGCTTTGAAGGTTTAACTTTTGCACTTTATAGGGCGAATGCACCACGCCATGCATGACAACGCAAACGCAAGGCGTACTTGCCGCAAAAAGCGCTTGTATGACCCACAAGGCATCTTGCATGTTTTTGGGTCCATCTGGCTCATGCGCATCAAAGGGCTTCATGGCTCCAGTCAGCACCACTGGTTTATTGGGCTTGATCAATCGTGCAATCAAATACGCTGTTTCCTCCATGGTGTCTGTGCCATGGGTGATCAAAACACCCATCACCCCATCATCTCGCATGCAATTGTCAATGGCCAAGAGCAACTGACTCCAAATGCCATGGTTCATGTCTTTGCTATCTATTTGAGCGATTTGTCGCGATTCCAAAACGACTTGCGAAGTTTTGGCAGCTTTTGAGACCAAATCTCCAACTGAGACCACGCCAGCCTGGTAACTATTGGGGTCTTTGGGGTCATCCCTGAGTCCCGCAATGGTCCCACCTGTGCCTAAAACAACAACTTTTTGCATAAAAGATGAATTCATGTATTGATTTTTTAAAATAACTGATCAAAAATACAGTTACTGGATGCAAAAACAGATAAATGCTTTTCTGAACACATTCAACTCACTCACATTGTGGAGGTAAATCATGGATAACGTGCAAAAACTCACCGACCGTCAACAAGAAATCTTGGACTTGATCAAAGCCAAAATCACTCAAACGGGCTCCCCTCCCACTCGAGCAGAGATTGCACAGCAACTGGGTTTCAAATCCGCCAATGCGGCCGAAGATCACCTCAAAGCCTTGGCCAAAAAGGGTGTGATCGAGCTCTTGAGTGGAACTTCACGCGGCATTCGCTTGAAGTCCGATGCTTTGAAATCGATTCAACAGTCTCGCTTTGTTCAAGCGATGCTCCCCATCGAGGGCTTGGCTCAACTGACACTTCCTTTGATTGGCCGAGTGGCTGCAGGCTCCCCCATTTTGGCTCAAGAACACGTGGACCACACCTACTACGTTGAGCAAAGTTTATTTCAAAAGCAGCCCGATTACTTGCTCAAGGTGCGTGGCATGTCCATGAGAGATGTGGGCATCATGGATGGGGACTTGCTCGCGGTCAAATCCACGAAAGAGGCTAAAAACGGTCAAATCGTGGTCGCTCGCTTGGGCGAAGAGGTCACCGTCAAGAGATTCAAAAGAGTGGATGGATTCATTGAATTGCACCCTGAAAACCCTGACTACCAAACCATCATCGTGGAGCCTGGTGAACCCTTTGAAATTGAAGGTCTCGCCGTGGGCCTCATTCGCAACACCATGCTGATGTAAATCCAAGACCTCTTCCCTTTTATTCAACCCCATTTTCAAACCACATTTGAGCGAGTGATCACCATGAGCATTGCCATATTGAGCTTGTTTTCCATTTTTCAAACCACACAAAAAGTGGACTTTGTTCCCAAGTCTTGGAGTCAACGCCAAGGCGTCTCCCCATTGAGCATCACCCCCAGCTGGCGCAACAAGCCCGCTGGCGCCGTGCAAAAACCCGTTCAAACGCACTCACTTGTTGCAAAAAAGCCTCTCAGGGTATCCCGCATCGTTGAGACCGAGGCTCGCAAAAATACCGCAGGTCGCATGGTGATTTCTGGCAGCATGAGAGATGTGTGTGCCGAGTTGGATCGTTTGGTGATGTTGGAAAATTCAAGACTCACCCATTGATTGGCTGAAATTTGGGTGCACAATGCGTCTGGTGCACCCTCTCAAAATACACTTGGGACTTGAACAAGACACGCGTCAAAATCCTTTGAAACACATGAGCCACAGCGTTCATGGCAAAGGGATTGATGAGCGCAAGAATCTAGAGAGGGTTTTACAACCCCACAGGTAGCTCATCCAAAAAAGATTCAAAGGGGCGAGTCATTCTCTGCCGTGCTACCCCTCCTTGATCAATCGTCAAGGTCTTTCGCATCGACATGAACATTGTGATCCTTGACGACTACCAAGACGTGGTTCGTAAGCTTGAGTGCGCATCCAAGCTCCATGGTTACACGCACAAGGTCTACACCAACACCATCAAGGGACAGGGGCAATTGGTGGCAAGGCTCAAGGATGCTGAAGTATTGGTGTTGATTCGCGAACGCACCCATTTGAGTCGCTCCTTGCTGGAGAAGCTGCCCAAACTGCGCATGATCTCTCAAACCGGCAAGATCAGCTCTCACCTGGACATTGACGCTTGCACCAAGTTGGGCATCGTGGTGAGCGAAGGCTCTGGCTCTCCGATTGCACCCTCTGAGCTCACCTGGGCTTTGATCTTGGCGGCTGCCAGAAGACTGCCCCAATACATTGGGAACCTCAAACACGGCATCTGGCAACAATCGGGATTGAAGTCTGCAAGCATGCCGCGCAATTTTTGTCTGGGTAGCAACCTCCACGGCAAAACACTGGGCATTTGGGGGTTTGGCAAAATTGGACAGATGGTGGCTCATTATGGCAAAGCGTTTGGCATGAATGTCATCGTTTGGGGTAGCGAGAGCTCACGCCAAAAGGCCGCAGAACTGGGCTTCAGCGCTTGTCCTGACAAGGCGCATTTTTTCTCAAACGCCGATTATTTGAGTCTGCACTTGAGGCTCAATGACCAAACCCGTGGCCTGGTGACAGCCGAGGACTTGGCGCTCATGAAACCCACCGCCACCTTTGTCAACACGTCTAGGGCAGAACTGGTCGAGAGCGACGCACTCGCTAACGCATTGAGCCAAGGTCGCCCTGGGCTGGCCGCAGTGGATGTCTTTGAGAGTGAACCCATCACCGCGGGCAATGCGCTTTTGAAGTTAGAGAACTGCATTTGCTCTCCCCATATCGGCTACGTTGAACAAGAGACCTATGAACTCTATTTCGGAATGGCTTTTGACAATGTGGTCAATTTCATCCAAGGCCACCCCACTCACGTGGCCAACCCTTTGGCGCTTGAATTCAAGCGCAAGTAAACTCAAGCAACCTTGCTCTATCCTCTGACTGTCGTCACAGGTGAGGCGAAAAACCACATCAGATCAACTGAAAAAATCAGATATGCAACCTCAATTCAAGCACATCGCTTTGGTGGGCACCGGCGCAATGGGACAAGGCATTGCCCAGTTGTGCGCACAAGCAGGCTCAGTCGTTCATTTGTTCGACAAGCAAGAAGGGGCAGCTCAAAGGGCTCGCACCCAACTGGAGTCACTGTGGCTCAAGTTGGCTGAAAAAAACAAAATCTCAACCGAAGCCGCGCAATCCTTTCTCTCCCGAATTGAAGTGGTGGATTCCCTTGAAGCCCTCTCGAGCTGCGACTTGGTGATTGAGGCAATTTTGGAGCAACTCCCATTGAAACAAGAGTTGTTCAAACGCCTTGAAGACATTTGCTCACCCTCTTGTCGTTTCGCAAGCAACACCTCCTCTTTGAGCATCACCTCCATTGCTTCGGGCATGAAGCAGCCCTCAAGACTTGCAGGCTTTCACTTTTTCAACCCCGTACCCCTCATGCGCGTGATTGAAGTTGTGAAGGGCCTTAAAACAGACCCCGCTTTGGCGCAAGAGCTCTTGCAGTATGGCTGCGAGCTTGGACACACCACCATTCTGACCCAAGACACCCCTGGCTTTGTGATCAACCACGCAGGGCGTGCATTTCCCACAGAGGCGCTGAGAATTTTGAGCGAAAGCGTGTGCGAGCACGCCACCATCGATGCCATCTTAAAGGACCAAGCGGGCTTTAAGCTTGGGCCCTTTGAGTTGATGGATTTGACCTCCCTAGACGTCTCACACCCCGTGATGGAGTCCATTTACCATCAGTATTTCGAAGAGCCTCGCTACCGCCCCAACTACATCACCACACAGCGCTTGGCTGGCGGCATGGTTGGCAAAAAAGTGGGGGAAGGCTTTTATCAATACGTGGACGGCTTGGCGCAGTACCCAACCCTATCCAACGGCGCCAGCGAGAGCGTCAAAGCCGAATTCACCAACGGCACCAGGTCTTTGGCACCTGTTTGGATCCACCCCAAAGCGGCACGCCTGGAAGAGCTCAAAGCATTGTTGCTCTCTTTGGGTGCCCGATTGGAGAGCGCACCCTCACCCAGCGAACACGCACTTTGCATCGTGGCCCCTTTGGGTTTGGATGTGAGCACCTGCGCGGTCCTCTTCGCACTTGACCCGGCTCGCACCATTGGCATTGACATGCTGGTGCCGGATGCAAAAACCAAACGTCGAGTAATTTGTACCAACCCAAGCCTCAGGCACGATATGCTGCATCAGGCTCAAGTGCTCTTGGGCTCGGATGCCAAGCCTGTCAGCACCTTGAGGGACAGCGCAGGCTTTGTGACGCAAAGGGTATTGGCCTGTATCGTCAACATCGCCAGCGACATCTGCCAGCAATCGGTGTGCACGCCCAGCGATTTAGACCGCGCTGTTCCCTTGGGATTGGGTTATCCCAAAGGGCCCCTCTCCATGGGAGACGAGTTGGGGGTGCAAAATGTGTTTGAAATCCTCTTTAACATGCAAACGGTCTACGGCGACCCCCGCTATCGCCCAAGCCCATGGCTGAGAAGGCGTGCGGCTTTGGGTTTGAGTTTGTTGCATGAGGAGATTCAAGCTTGAGCGCTCAACTCAAAAGCACCTCGGTGGATGAGACCTTGATCCTCACACTCTCCAACCCAAGTGCGCGCAACGCGTTGAGCCCCGAGATGGTGAGCGCTGCAACCGAGGCCATCCAACAAGCCGATGGCTCCAAGCACATCAAGACCATCATCATTCAAGGTGAGGGTGAGCACTTTTGTGCAGGAGGCAACGTCCAGCGGCTTTTGAACCAAATTGATCTTCCCCCACAGGGTCAAGACGAAAACATCCAAAACCTGCACCACTGGATGGAGAGCGTTCGCGTGTGCTCCAAGCCCGTGATCGCCTCGGTGGAAGGGGCTGCCGCTGGAGCGGGTTTTTCCCTTGCACTGAACTGCGATTTTGTGGTCAGCGCACAAAATGCCATCTTCGTCATGGCCTACACCTCCATTGCGCTCTCAAGCGACGCTGGTGGGAGTTGGAACTTGGCTGGCCAATTACCAAGGGCTTTGTGCTCTGAGATCTTGATGCTCGGGGGCAAGGTGAGCGCACAGACCTTGGCGCATCACGGCTTCATCAACGAGCTCACCGAGCCCGGTAAAGCACTCGAGCAGGCTTTGGCCTTGGCCAAGAGACTCAATGAACGAGCACCCAATGCGCTGGCCAGTGTGAAGGCACTTTTGAACCACGCACACGGCCAATCCTTGAGCACGCATTTGGATGAGGAGCGTGAAAACTTTGTGAAAAACTTGTACCACCCCAACGCAAAACTTGGCTTGCAAGCGTTCCTGGACAAGAAAAAACCTTCTTACAAGTCCTGACACCCTCTCTCACTCTAACTCTCACTGAGCTCATTGCATCACCATGACCTCCTCATTCACCCTCCCACCACGACCCGACATTGATGTTGATATTTTGGGGCAGTGGCTGAGCGACAACTGCCCGGGTTTTGAGGGGCCTCTTGAGAGCGTGCAAGCTTTCAGTGGCGGGCAATCCAACCCCACCTACCGATTGAGCAGCCCAAGCGGCACATGGGTGATGCGCACCAAACCCGCAGCAAAAGCCCAATTGTTGAAATCGGCTCATGCCATCGAGCGGGAATTTCGGGTGCTCAAAGCGCTTGAGGCGAGCTCCATCCCTGTGCCCCGTGTGCATGTCTTGTGCGAAGACGAATCGGTCATTGGACGGGCGTTCTTCATCATGGAGTACCTTGAGGGTCGGGTGCTTTGGGACCCCTCCATGCCAGAGCTGGATGCCTCGGCGCGACTGGCGCACTACAAAGAGATGAACCGTGTCATCTGCGAGCTCCATATTTTGGACCCTCAAGCGGTGGGACTTGAGAATTTTGGCAAAGGCAGCGATTACTTTGAGCGCCAAATCAAACGCTGGAGTGAGCAGTACCAAAGCTCCATCACACAGGACATGCCGGAGATGACCCTTTTGATGGACAAACTCCCCCACTGCATCCCAAGCAGTGCGAGAGCGCCCGATGTGGGCTTGGTGCATGGTGACTTCAGGCTCGACAACTTGGTCTTTGCCCCAAATAGCGCACGCATCTTGGGCGTGCTCGACTGGGAGCTCTCGACCTTGGGGCACCCCTTGGCGGACTTCAGTTATCACTGCATGACTTGGCACATCAGCCCCTCATTGTTCAGGGGCATGGCAGGACTGGACTTGCAACAACTGGGCATCCCCCAAGAGAGCACTTACATCGAGTGGTACTGCGAACACACCCAACGCCACGAGCCCAGCACTTTGGCCAAAGATTGGGATTTTTACTTGGCCTACAACCTCTTTCGAATGGCCAGCATTTTGCAAGGCATTGCCTGGCGAGAACAGTCGGGTACCGCTTCTAGCGCCCAAGCCAAGGAGGCCGGCAAACAAGCGCGACCCATGGCACAATTGGCTTGGAAATACGCCATGCGCCTAGGAGCTTGAGCGCCACACGCTTGGCGCTCAGAGTGTGTTTTTTTCTGCGCTCTCTTTTTGACTCACCCCAAGTGAACATCCACAAGGACACCACAAATGATTGAAGTTTATTCATGGCCCACGCCCAATGGACACAAAGTGCACATCATGCTCGAAGAATGCGGCATGAAATTGGACCGAGATTACAAAGCCATCCCCATCAACATTGGCCAAGGTGACCAATTCAAACCCGAATTTTTGAAGATTTCACCCAACAACAAAATTCCCGCCTTGGTCGATCCCCATGGCCCAGATGGCAAACCGATTCACCTCTTTGAATCGGGCGCCATTTTGATTTACTTGGCTTCCAAGTTTGGCAAATTCATGCCCAAATCAGACCGCGCCAAATTTGAGGTTTTAGAGTGGGTCATGTTCCAAATGGGCGGAGTTGGCCCCATGCTCGGACAGGCGCACCATTTCAGAATTTATGCTCCTGAAAAAATCGATTACGCGATCAATCGCTACACACAAGAGGCCAAACGGCTTTATGGGGTCATGAACAAACGCTTGGAGCACTCCAAGTTTTTAGCGGGTTCGAGCTACTCCATCGCTGACATTGCTGTGTTTCCATGGCTCAGAAGTTGGCAAAACCAAGGCATCGATTGGGCAGACTACCCCCACCTCAAAGCTTGGTTTGATTTGATTGAGAAAAGACCAGCCGTTGTGCGTGGCGTTCAAGTCTTGGCCCACCTCAGAAAGCCCATCCAAGACGACAAGTCCAAAGAGGTCTTGTTTGGCGCCACCCAGTACCAAAAAAGGTGATGTGACTGGCTCTCAAAGCCAGGTTCTTGGGACAGTGCGCTCACAACGCATCACCCACACACTTCAAACCCCTAAAAAGCAACGCGCCAAGCGCTGCGATTTAGGGGTTTTGTCTTTGAAATTGTCGGCACTCAAGCCCTGTGCACTTGGGTGTTGAGACAGACTGTGAAGATCGCTTGATCAAAGCGTTCAGTGCAAAGCCAGTGCGCAGCGACTCTTGGAGTTGGCAGCAAGCGCCAAAGGCTGGGGCAAGCAATCCCCGTCGTAGACGCCAATCACACCCGCACTGTTTCTGAGGATCTTCAACGACACGCCATCGCTAAAGGGGGTGGCAATCATCATCGTGGGCAAGACCTCGGTCAAGGAGTTCTCGGCAATTCTGGCCACCCGCATCAAACTGTGGGACGTGTCTTGAAGATCAAGATAGTAATAGCCTGGCTCATAAATCACGTCTGAAGCTTCCATGGCAGCGATTTGGAAGGATTTGGAGTTGGGATCTTTGCCGTAAAAGAAGGTCCCCGCTTGAGGGTTGGAGATCACGGTGTCCTTGGATCCGTACATCAAAAGTGTGGGGTACCCATTGCTGACCGCTCCCATCAAGATCATGTTCAAGCGCGTGCTGGTGCTGGGGATGATCTGCACACCGTGGAGTTGGGTGGGGATCATGGGGATGGCGGCATCGATCACACGTGAGGTCGTGAGGGTGAAGGAGCGATCAAAGTTGATGTAACTGCCATTGCCCAACAGCACCAAGGGTTGGGACAGGGTTGGATCGACCAAGACCACGTCCATCAAACCATCGGCATTGATGTCCGCCGCAGCGGCTTGGTAGGCTTTCCACTTGAAGGGGTTGCCTGCGGGGTCGTGAAGGTAGAGCTTGTGATAGATGCCTGTAGAGTTGTCGCTCAAGTACAAAATTTGCGCCTCAGGCCCA
The DNA here is from genome assembly GCA_903865035.1 of uncultured Burkholderiales bacterium. Lineage (GTDB taxonomy): Bacteria > Pseudomonadota > Gammaproteobacteria > Burkholderiales > Burkholderiaceae_C > Limnohabitans. The sequence continues at coordinate 11,530 of CAIPII010000063.1, forward strand.
GAGTTGGGCGTGCCCTTGCAGGTGACCAACACATCGTGACGGGCATCTGCATTGAAGTCGGCGGTGATGGCAAAGCTTGCGTTGAGGCAGCCGCTCGTGTCACTCAAAATGCTGGCCGTTTGGTCCACCCAAAGGGAGTTGACGAGCCTGAAAAAATGCGGGACCGATTGGCCCCCTGGCGTGTTGACCATCACAAAGGCAGATAAATGACCCACACCTTCGCGAAAGTAGTCTCCAAATGTCACCGTGTTGCGTGAATCTGGATCCAGGATCGTTTTGCCCAAAAGTTGAGAAGCGCTCACCACGGGATACAACAAGGACTGAGCGTCTTGCTTGTATTCGTAGGAGGTTTGGAACGCTGAGGATGCTGGATAAACCACGCCTCCTGGACTGGGTGGGTTGGTGACAGGCACACTTGATGTGCTGGTGTCCACGCCACCGCCCGCTCCGCCCCCACACGCCACCAAAATCAAAGCACAAAAAGCCGCTGCTGCGCCTTGCGCAAGCGTCCTATCCATTGCAGCACGGGCGCCTAGGCGCAACCATGATTTGAACTTGAGGGGGGAGAAATACATGTATAGAATGGATTGTTGTGGAGGTTTGCCAAATGGAGGCCTCAAAGAAAAACACCAACTGAGGCACAGCCAACTTGGGGGTTGTCTCAACTTTGCATAAAGCCCTTGATTGACATGCTTCAATTGTATCGACACAACCTCGGACACACTTAACTCATGTTGCGCATTTATTTCACCCTGGTGGCCTTGGGCTTGGCGGTTTTGGGAACCTGTGCGCGTGCAGAAGAACCCCCAGAGCGTCACTTCAAACCCTACCCCGTCAAAAAGACCGATGCTGCAAGCCCCAGCAGCACAGATGCGGGCAAACCCACAAGCTCCAGCAACGAGAGCGAATCCAAGATCACCGGGCCCACCTCACTCACCACTTACAAGCCCTTTGGTGTCGAGCCCATTGCCTCCCTCAAAGCTCATCCCCCCACCTCTGGCAGAGAACCCATGCTAACCCTGGGAGCCAAGAACAAGCCCTACACCGAGCCAGTTTTTGAGTCTGACAAGCTGAGCTACTACGACTGCGAGGGCATCGTGGCGCCTTGGTTCCAAGAACTGGTGACCGCAGAGATGAATTACTTCAATGAGCTTGTGCAAATGCCCATGATCAGAGGCAATGCCTGCGTGGTTGGGATCTACAACAACAAGAGCTTAACCCCTGGAAAGATCAGCCTTCAGTTTTTTGGAAGTGTTCGCCAATTGAACGACTGTGTTCGAGATGAGGTCTGCCCCATTTTTCGCTCGGTCACCTTGTTGCCCAAAAAGGATGTGTTGTACCGCTCCTATTTTTTATCTGACATGGCCAGAAAACTCATCTCCCAGCAATGCGTGACGGCCAAGGGAAAGCTCTTCACAGACACCTCTTGCTATTCAGTGGACTGAGCCCATTGAGCCTACTGAGCACTTGCCATGGGGCTCAAGACTTTCCCACAGATGCCGAATCCTTCTCGAAGCACCTCGAATCGATTTAAACAACCCACGCCTGAACCCTCCTCACGCACCAACTCTTCGACCTTGTTCCACCCCCACTTGTGAACCATTCCATGACCCCCTTGCTTGTCACCCCCACCACTCAACTGAGCGAATGCGCCCATTCGCCAGTCCTGGGCCTATCAAGGACGTGTTCCAAATGGATTCCCGCACTGATGAGCTTGGTGATGTTTGCAACACTCAATTTGGGTCAGCCCTTCATGGGCGTGGCCCATGCGGGAGAGGAAAAAAAGGAAGAGAAGAAAGAAGAGAAAAAAGAGGGTGGTGAGAAAAAAGAGGAAAAGAAAGAAGGCGGAGAGAAAAAGGAAGGCGAAAAGAAAGAGGGAGAAAAAAAGGAAGGTGGCGAGAAAAAGGAAGGCGAAGCCGCCAAAGACAAGCCCGCTCGCCCCAAGCGCACCTTTGAGGGCATTGAGCCCCTCTTCTACCTTGATGAATCGCACCGCCCCTTCAGCGAGCCCTTTCACAAAACAGAAAACGGTGAGGAGTTCTTCCTTTGCCGCGCCAATGTGGGCGAGTGGTACCGAGAGCTCAACGTTGAAGACTTCAACAAACTCGCGGCCAAAGACGCTTTAACCCCCATCACGGGCTCGACTTGTGCCATGCACTTGATCCCCAGCAATTTGGGCAAGAAATTGCCCTACATCGCTTTGGAGTTCTACACGGGCACGGAGGGCATGCGCGAATGCGTATTGACCGAGGAGTGTCCTCAGGTGAGAACCATCATCATCTACGTGAAAGACAAAACCCTATACCGCTCTTTCATCTTGACCGACTCCAAACGCCACATCCACAGGCAATACTGTTTGAACAATGCAAGCGAAGTTTTGGCGGCCAAGTCTTGCTGGCGTCACTTCCAAGATGTGGAGAGTGAGAAAAAAAGCAGGGAAGCCAAAGCTGAGGAAGACAAGCCTGCGAGCTCACACAAAAGAGCGCACAAAGAGAAAAAAGAAGACTAAAGCCCTCTACTCCAAGAGAGGTCAGCCTCAACGCAGTGGGATGAAGACCTCAACCATTCTTTTAAAAGGCAATTGAGATCGCGCAAACGATTGACGCAAGGCGCTCTCCAACGCCTCATCGATGCCGTGATCGGCATGGTCATAAATTTCCATCCACGTCTCAAAGCCCTCAAGCGAGACCTCCGGGCGCTGCAGCAACTGCGCTTGAAGACCCGGGTGATCTTGCTCCCTTTGAGCAAGCTCGCTCAAAGCCTGCACTTTGTAGTGCCCCCTTTGATCAAAGGGCACTTTGTAGTAAACAAACAAGGTTTTGGGACTCTCAACCATGTCACATGCGCTCAATGTGCTGGGCATTGACCAAGTTGTTCCACTTGTCGATTTCGTTGGACAAAAGGGTCCCCAACTCCTCGGGTGTGCCGCCCCTGGAGTCGATGCCAACCTCCAAGAACTTTTGCTTGACCTCGGGGCTGGCCAAGATGAGATTGATCTCTTTGTTGAGTCGATCAATGATGGCCTTGGGCGTTTTGGCAGGTGCGGCCAATCCATTCCATGCGATCACGTCATAGCCTTTGACACCCGCCTCTGAGAGGGTGGGCACATCTGGGAGTCCCTTGAAGCGATGACCCGAGGAGACCGCCACCGCGCGAATTTCACCCGACTTGATGAATCCCATGGCAGGCGAGATGATCTCAAAGGCTGCAGAAATGTCCCCGCTCTTCAAAGCCATGAACAACTGGGGCGTGGTTTTATAGGGCACCAGGGTTGAGGAGATGCCACTCATGCTCTTGAAAAGCGTGGCCGACATGTGCTGGCCAGAACCAATGCTCACCGAGCCCAAATTGAATTGATCGGGGTGTGCCTTGGCTTTTTGCAAGAAATCTTGCACGGTTTGGATGTCTGAGTTTTTATCCACCAACATCAACACATCAAAGAAGCCCATCGCAGTGATGGGTGCAAAGTCTTTTTTGGTGTCATAGGGCAGCTTCTTAAAGAGCGCAGCACTCACTGCGTTTCCATAATTCAAATGCAGCAAAGTGTAGCCATCGGGATCGGCTTTGGCCACCATCTCACCGGCCACGACACCTCCCGCGCTCGGGCGGTTGTCCACCACCACTTGTTGGCCCAATGCATCTGAGAGCTTTTGAGCCACGAGTCTTGCCGTGATGTCAGCAACGCCTCCTGGACCATAGCCCAAGACCAAGCGAATGGGTTTGTTGGGATAAGCGTTTTGGGCGAATGCAGTGCAAGCAAAATACGCCAACAAAAGACTTGCGGTCAAACCCTTGATCAAGGGGAAAAAGAGTCGCTTGCTATCTAAGCATGGGCTGAGAGAAAAAAGTTGCTTCATGGTGTGTCCAAACAGAATACGAGTTAGTGGATTGGCGCCAAATGATCCAAGGCCAAGGGCCTCAGGAGAAATACCGAATGGGGCTTGAGCAAAGGCTTGCTATTTTTAGTCATGCCCCATTCCCGCCCAACGGGTGACCAGCGAGGTCTCGATGCCAAACAGATCCAAGCAACGACCCACGCTGTGATTGACCATGTCATCCAAGGTTTTGGGGCGGGCATAAAAAGCGGGCATGGGTGGCATCAAAATGGCACCGTTCTCCGTGACTTGTGTCATGGCCTTTAAATGACCGGCATGCAAGGGCGTCTCCCTCACCATCAAGACCACGCGACGACGCTCCTTGAGCGCGACATCGGCGGCTCTGGACAAGAGAGAAGTGGTCATGCCGTAAGCGATCTCGGACAAAGAGCGAATGGAGCACGGTGCCACCACCATGCCCATGGTTTTGAAGGAGCCTGAAGAAATGGTGGCCCCAATGTTCTTGGCGTTGTGCACATGCGTGGCCAAATCTTGAACCTGCTTGATTGTCATGTCCATCTCTGTGGCCAAAGTCATCTTGGCCGAGTCGCTCATGACCAAGTGGGTCTCAATGCCAGAGCCAGCCAAGACTTGCAAAATTCGAACCCCATAGACAATGCCAGATGCACCGCTGATGCCCACGATCAAACGTCGGGGCTCTGAGGTTTGCAAGGCTTGGCTGCTGGCTTTGGAGCCAGAGCGAGTTTTTTTCAACGAAGAGCTGGTTTTGGTCATGTTGGTGTGAGAACTCAAATTGAATGAAGTGTCGCTGGCCACAGACCAGCGACGGGTGGGGGCTTATTCGGGTCTGAACTTGCTCTCGGCTTTGACGTCATTGCGCTGCTGCTTCAAGCTGATTTCTCCATTTTCCAAATAGCGACCCGTCGCCGCTCGCTTGGCGGCCTCGTCCCACTGGGGCAACCAGTCACCCAGTGTATAACCAAACCAAGGCGCTTGGGGGCGCAACTTGGGCAGTCCCAACTCCTCCCAAATGGCCTTTGATCTGTCCATGTACTCTTTGGTGGGCAATGCCAAGGGAGGCATGGGAGACTTCATGGTTGCGTCCATCAAAAGCGTTGAGTCCTCCTCGCCATCGTTCTCGCGCTTGGGTCCATGGCCTTGTCCACGGTGATCCAAGGTCTGCACATCCACCACCGGATTCATGCGGTAAGCCATGGCCCACAAAATCGCATCCGCATTGTCGCAATCGATGTCGTCGTTGACGGCGATGCAAATTTTTCCACAATCGCCTTTGAAGAAAGCCGCGCCATAAAGCGCTCGCCATATCTCTGTTCTTGGTGTGCTGTGATCCACCGTGATCACCGTCACGCGCAACAAGCCCGTGAGCGGCTCATGCAGGGACACTTTTTTAACGCCGCGAATCCCAAGCGTGCTTTGCAAGTAAGACAAAAAGAGTGGCTCATAGGCCACGCGCTTGATCACACTCGACTCGGAAGGTGCAACCTGTGACAAGTATGAGGGAATCACGGGTTGCAAGCGATGCGTGATGGCCGTGATGCGCATGGGCAAATTGAACTCTTCAAGGGCCACGTGACCATGAGACTCACCAAAGGGTGCCTCAGGTTCCAAGAACTCCAAATCGATCTCACCCTCGATCACGATCTCTGCTTGTGCGGGCACATTCAAGTCAAGCGAATGCGCTTTGATGATTTCAATGGCAACACCTGCCAAGCCACCAGCCACGTCAAACTCGTCCACACCAATGGGCAGCTTTTGCGGTCCCATGAAGGCCACCAGTGGTGGGCATCCGAGCACGATCGCACAGGGCATCGTCTTGTGACCGGCCTTCTTCCACTCTTGGTAGTGCAAGTACCCTCCAGCCCCACCCACACGGGTGGCCATGCGAACAACCAAGCGATCCGGTGCTTTCAATGCACAGCGATAGGTGCCCATGTTTTGCACACCCGTCACAGGGTGCTTGGTGATCACATTGGTCGCGGTCAATGTGGGCGCACTGTCAAAGCCAGGCGTGGAGATGGGAATGGGCAACATGTCCAAGCCATGTCCCTCACCCAAAAGCGCTGCTCCTTCGTGGATGACCTCTTGGCAAACCGCCTTGTCAACCAATTTGGGCGCAATGGGGTTGGCAATTGCTTTGTCCCAGCGGGCTTGAATTTCTTCAACCTTGCAGCCCATGCCCACGCTGTAAATCTCACGGTTCGCAGCCAGTGCACCAACAACCACGGGCATGTCGTACTTGCGCCCCTTGGCGTTCACAATGTTGGTGAACAAAAATGCCTTGCGCTCTGCCTCTGCCATGCCTCCCACAAATTGCCATCTCACCAAGGGGTGCAACTCCGAGTCCTTGTCGATGGGACGATCAATGACTTGGAGCAACCCCCTCTCCTTTAAGGACTCGAGGTGTTCATGTAGATCGGGATATCCGGTTTGGTTGTGGATCATGTTGCTTGAATTGGAAGTTGAAAAATAATGGTAAACCCTTGGATGCAAACCCATCTCACGCAAAGCAAAGTGTTCAAGGCAAGCACTCCAACGAGCGCTTCATGAGCAGTGGCTTGCAAATGTGTTCTGATGGGTAGAACGCACCACATTGAAGCAAAGCTTTGTGAGCCTTGGAAACCTTTGGAAAACGCTATGGATGCTGCACTTTGGCTAATGAGACCATGGCAACTGCGCCGTCGCATCGCACCTCAATTACACTCGGATGCAATCGTGTTGGGTCCTTCACTTGGGTGCTCGCTATCTTAAACTGAAGTTGCATTGATGCAGCGCAATTTTTACATGAGCCAATGTTTTTTTTAGCCTGAGTCGCGATACACTCTCGAGACTTTGCAAGAGGTGTGCGCAATGACCCCATGGGATCGATCTGCAGTGATCAACAAGCGCACTCCTTTGAGACCAAGAGGTTGAGAGTCCTTCAACCCAAACCTACAAGAAGCACCATGAAAGCAGCACCCTTTGACTACGCGTTGGCCCACGACTTGGATCACGCCTTGTCCTTTTTGGATCAATATGGCATGGATGCAAAACTCATCGCTGGCGGCCAAAGCTTGGTGCCGATGATGGCCATGCGTTTGGCAAGACCCGAGTGGTTGATTGACATCAACCGAATCGATGCCTTAAAGCGCATTGAACTCACCAGCACCCACCTCACCACTGGTGCGTGTGTGAGGCAACGTGACATTGAATACAACGAGCCTGTGACGCGCGCATTGCCCCTCATCAAAAAAGCGTTGCATTGGGTCGGTCACCAACAAACCAGAAACCGTGGCACCGTGGGGGGGAGTTTGGTTTATGCGGACCCCTCGGCCGAGTTGCCTCTCACTGCCCTTCTCTTGGATGCCACCTTGCATTTGGAGAGTCACCAAGAAGGCGCTCGAAGTCTTTTGGCCAGTGAATTCTTCATGGGCCCCATGTTCACCGCGGTCTCTGACACCGAATGCTTGACCCACATCGACTGGCCCATTTGGAGTGGACCCAGGGTGGCCAGTGCATTTGAAGAAACCGCCATTCGCAAAGGCGACTTTGCGATGGCCTCGGCTGCTGCACAACTCCAACTCGACGCCAATGGCCGTGTCTTGCGCGCCACTTTTGGCGTAGGTGGCATGGACGGCACGCCAAGGGTATTTCCAGAGTTGGCCCAGCAAATGGTGGGGCTCACAGCTTCTCAAATCGACTTGAAGGACATTGCACAAGAGGCCGTACAAGGCTGCGAGCCAGGCAACGACATGCATTGCTCCTCTGACTACAGAAGGCACTTGGCTCGCGTGCTCTTGGAGCGAGTCATCGAGCAAACCCTACAAAGAGCACTCGCTCAGTAAGCCCCATTCACTCACACAGATTTCACCCCTTCTCCTATGATCAAAAAACAAGCCATTCAACTGCGCGTCAACGGCACACTGTATGAGCGCGAAGTCGAACCCAGAACCACCTTGGTGGATTTTTTA
>CAIPII010000064.1 GCA_903865035.1 uncultured Burkholderiales bacterium
TCTTCCCAATACATTTCGTGCCCTTCACCCAGGGGCAAAAAACCAGCTTGCAGTGGAGCGATGGATGGATAAAACATATTTGTTGCTGAAGTGCTCTGGTGAATCTGGACTGATTGAAAGTTGATTTAATTTGAAATGCTTTTGAGGCTTGAATGGGCCACGTTCATTGTGGATTGAGAACCTCGACTTAAACTGCTGCTGACTTTAATCCAGTTTTACCCAAACCGCCAGAATGAGGGAAAACGAGGGACTTGATGACCACAGGAACTGCACCCGAAGTCTCGAGCATGCTTCCAATGTCCACAAAATCGAGCTCACTCAAGGTGATCCCATCAACAGAGATGACAGGCGTGGTCATCTTCAATTCCTCCAAGAAGTGAATGCCAATGACCCCAGCACAATCGGCCTCTCCGATCAAGACCAAAGGCAGTCCAGCATCGATCAGCGATTTGAACCCGCGGTGCACGCCTTTGCAAAAGGCATCAAGTCTTTGAAAGGTTGCTGACCCTTCAAACCGGTAACACAACGCTACTTGTGTTTGAGCGTCTTGAAAATCCATTCGCTTCAAGGATTGCTCAATGAGCGTAGCAATTTGACTCGAGTCAAGTTCCTCGTGTGAGAGATCCAATTGAGGCGCAATCACTGGGATATTTCTCAAAGGCAATGTTTCTTTGGGCTCCACAATGATGGTGCTGCCACTCACTTGCACCGTGTATTGAGAAGCTCCAACCACAGTTGCACGAATGCCTTGTGCGGGCGTCACCAATTTGACCCCACTCCAAGCCTTCACACGCTCACGCATGACTTGGGCCAAAAGAGGCCCCAAATCGTTGAAGTTCGCTGTCTCACGTTCATAAATGTATTCAGACACACCGCCAGAAAATGTCACGATGCTGGGCCGATGGGTGTGCAGCAAAGGGTCAAGCCGCAAGAGCGCTGCAGTGCTTGGAATCAATGCTTGTCCTTCAATGACTTGCATGATGCGGTCTGCCATCGAAGCCACCAAGCTCTGCAGTTGTTGAGCAGTGGGTCGATCGCCCAAGGCCAGCTCAAAACCCAATTCGTGTGCGATTTGTTTTGCGGCCTCCTCAATGCGAATGACACGTCCGTCCTCATCAAAGGAGAGGATGCGAGCACCGACATCCAGGGCTGTGAGGTCCACCACGGCACCTTGCGAACAGATGGCGATTTTGGTGGTACCGCCCCCAATGTCGATGTTCATGACGCTGGTTTGTTCTTCAATGGACATGGCCGCAGCGCCTGATCCAAAAGCAGCGAGTGTGGTCTCCAGTGCATCGCCTGCACTCACAGAGACAAATTTTCCTGCTTCTTTGGCAAACAACTCACCAATGAGACGTGCATTGGTGCGCCTGACCGCAACACCGGTCAAGATCAGAGCACCAGTGTCTATTTTCTCTGGGGTGATGCCCACACTCGCATACTGCTCAGCGATGAATGCGCCGAGTTTTTCACCATCGATGCTTTGGTTCTCAGCGTAGGGCGTGAGCAAGACATCAGACTCGTGCAAAACGACGCGCTCGCTCACAATGTAGCGGTTATCCAGGCGCTCCATCACCAAACGCGAAAAGACCAAATGAGAAGTGGAGGAACCAATGTCCACTCCGACACTCACGAGGACGATTTCGTCCTCTTCTTCCATGCTTCTTTTGATGTTGCTAAAGAAAATGCGGCCACCCGCCTCGCTTGTCATTTCCGTCTGATGGCGGATTGACCTTCAGGAACCTCGTACCATGCAGGATCCATGCGGTCTGTGACCCCATTGGCTTTGAGCAAACTTTGGTATTCTTGACGAATGAATGGATCCTCCATCCAGTACGGAATGGCTGTTCCTCCCTCCTCTGTCAACTCTTGTGCGGTGTAATCGGTGTGCTTTTCTCCAGGAGCGCCTGGATCGCGCCCGGGGTTGTGCGGACCAAACCAAGCGGTGAGGCGCAAGGGATCCTTTCCTGCGCTGAAGTGTTGGTGGTACCAACGGGCTCCGCCAGGAGCGGCAGACACCAAACCCACGGGTTCGTAGTCAATGCGCTTGACGACATCGGCTTTTCCGTCCTTCCAAGGGGTTTCACCCTCTTTTTCTGGCCAAGTGTAGGTGTAGCCCTTGCCATTCAAGCAAATGAGCACTGCAGCTGAAGTGTGCGCATGCGCTTTGGAGTAGCGGCCGTTTTCGTGCTGTCCAATCCAAAAGTAAAAGCAATTGTTGGTCATGAAGGGCTCAATCCTGCGGTAGCCAGGTGAGCGTCGATTGTCTAGAGGCAGCTCACAATTGACCACATCGGGGATGAAATTCGTTTTGCGCATGGCCAAGCCACGCACGGGATCTGGTGCGATGTCGTCCTTGGCATGGTAGAAATCATCTGCACCACTGAATCGGTCTTTGAAAACAAAGGGGTTGTTGAAGACGCTCTCCACGTTTTGCAGCATGTTGAGCACATTTGGAGCAGTGGTTCCTGCCAAGAGCAATGCGCCACCTGAAGTGGCGTTCACAATGCGGTGCCATGCGTTGACTGGAATGGAGAACATAGAGCCCTTCTGCCACTCAAAAACGTGCTTCTTTTTGTCCCCCTCTTGCCAAACCTCTGTGGTACCTCGACCCTCGACCACGAGGTAGATTTTTTCAAACATGTGCTTCTCAGGGTGCAGCGCGCCTGCAGGCGGCACTTCAACCACGTAGCAACCCCATTTCGTCTCTGTCCCGTACAACTGAATGTAGTGGCCTTTTCCGCCTGTGCGCTTCCAAGGCATCAAGGCTAAATTTTGGACCTTGCTGATGCCAACCCCTCTGAAGACAGGAATACCCTCCGACTCCATGAAAGCGTCATATGGCGTGGGTTGTTTCTTGAACTCACCGTATCCGGCTTTTTTGTTGCCAGCTGGCTCGTGCCAGTGGCTGGTGTCTTTGTCGTGAGGCATGTGCTTGAACTCGGTTAAAAAGAAA
>CAIPII010000065.1 GCA_903865035.1 uncultured Burkholderiales bacterium
CCACCACGAGGCCGAGCTCGTGGCGGCGATTGGCGTGGGGGGCAAGAACATCACTTTGGATAAAGCGCTCGATCACGTTTGGGGCTACACCCTAGGGTTAGACATGACTCGGCGCGACCTGCAAAACATGATGGGCGAGCAAAAGAAGCCTTGGGAGATTGGCAAAAGCTTTGATCACTCAGCACCCATTGGTCCCATTCACAAAGTCTCTGAGACGGGTCACTTCAAGGAAGGCGCGATTTGGCTCAAAGTGAATGGCAAGATTCGCCAAAACGCAAATTTGAACCAAATGATTTGGTCTGTGGCAGAACAAATTGTGAAACTCTCAGAAGCCAATGAACTCTTTCCTGGCGACATCATCTATTCCGGCACACCAGAAAATGTGGGGCCTGTTGTGGTGGGAGATGTGATTGAAATGCACATCGATGGATTGCCCAACTTGAGCGTCAAAGTTGTTTGATGCGGTAAAGTCTCGGATGAACCAGTGACTTTATCAATAGCCGATAGAGTAGGGTTTTTGATCTGCTCATGAAGTCACCTGGTGCTACCAGATCAGCCAAGATACGTTTTCAAAGGATTCAAAGATGACACAAAGCTCAACAACGACTCAATCTGACCTCGGATATGCAGGAGACATCACGCCTCAAACCGCTTGGGAGTGGATGCAAAGTGGAGAGGCTGTGTTGGTGGATGTCAGAACCGACGCCGAGCGCGAGTGGGTGGGCTTTGTGCCTGGTGCCGTGGCAGCAGCCTGGAAACAATGGCCTGGCATGCAAGTGAACGCCAACTTCGAGTCTCAGGTCAAGGCCGCATGTGATGCAGCGGGCACCCAAAAAGTAGCACTCTTGTGTCGCAGTGGGGTGCGTTCCATCGCAGCTGCGATGGCAGCAAGTGACGCAGGTTTTGAGGCCTACAACATTTTGGGTGGCTTTGAAGGCGACCCAGATCACTTGGGTCACCGCGCTCAGTTGGCGGGATGGAAAAAAGAAGGATTGCCCTGGAAGCAAAACTGATCCAAGTGGATTGGTTTTGCCAATCTTTCAGGAATTCAGTCCAATGGAAATCAAACTAATTTAGGCTTGATCTTGGTTGGGCTTGATATTGAGCCAATCGCCGATTTGCGTTTCATAGGCCCTGGCGATTTTGAGGAGTGCGATTTCTCCGTGGGGCTTGCCAATGAGTTGCATCCCCATGGGAAGTCCTTGATCGTTGAATCCAACAGGTACGTTGATCACGGGTAGACCCGCAAAAGTGGCATATATCACCACCTCCATCCAGCGGTGGTAGGTGTCCATGGGGCGTGTTCCGCGAGAGGTGTCGATGCTGGGTGGCCAGTGCAGGTCCTTGTCAAAAGGCCAGACTTGTGCTGAAGGCAGAGCCAGCACATCGTGGTCTTCAAAGAGGCGCAACATGTCGTTCAAGAAGCTGGTGCGAACAGTGCTTGCGTTCATGAAATCTTGAGCGCTAATGGAGCGCGATTGCTCAATTTCCCATAGGGCCTCTGGCTTCATGAGGTCTCTGGCATTTGGGAGTTGCAACACGGGTCCCAAACGGTGACCGTTCAACACCGCTCTCCATGTGAGCCAGGCCTTCCAAATGCGAGAGGGATCCATTTGCAGTTGAGCATCTAACACCTCAGCACCAACTGCTTGCAAGTGCGTGAGTCCTGCTTTGCACCGCTCTTTGATGCCACGCTCCATGGGCAAATACCTAGAAAGATCTCCAAGCCAACCCACTTTGAAGGCTGGAATGTTTTGGGGATCGGGAGTTTTGAGCAAATCATTGATCTCGCGCGAAA
>CAIPII010000066.1 GCA_903865035.1 uncultured Burkholderiales bacterium
CCCCCCTTTGTTTCAACTCTTGAGTTCACACCCAGGAAATGTCAAAGAAATTGAAGCCAATTTGATTCACCTGATTCAAACATCAAAATGCGCCCAACGCACGAAGAAACTTGTCCTGAAATTACATCCTCAAGACTTGCTTTGGAAAGAAACCCATGAAGCCTTCAAATCCTTCATCCAAACGTTGAGCACCGTAGGCACAACTTTCAACGAAATTGATTTTCCTGATGAGGTCGATCGCAACGTAGAGCTTGCTTTTTTAGGATTTCAAAATTACTTGGTGATGGGTCAATCGTCTGTAGCCCTGTATTTAGAACAATTCGCATCCCGCGACGAATTTGAAGTGATTGACATCACTGGACCCGATTAGCGAGCTTTGTGCTCCTGAGCATCGCTCAATTCTGTGCATAATGGGGATGGTGTTCATGCATCTCTAGAGCTTGTGCGCCATGATGTCATCATCTGCAGCCAAGACTCAAACACACACAACAATGCCTTCCAGCACAGAAAGTCTGATCCAACAAGCACTTGCAATACACGAGGCAGGTGACTTAAAGGGCGCATTAAGCCTATACCATCAGGCCCTCAAAGTTGATCCCAAAGACTTCAACGCACTTCATTTAATTGGTGTGATCCATCTTCAAGAGGATGATTTGACTGAAGCTGAAAGCAGTTTTTTACTCGCTTTTGAACTCAACTCAGAAGATGCCAACCTTTGCAACAACTTATGCGTTTTGTATGAAAAATCAAAACGATTCGACAAAGCATTGACCTTCAGCGACGCTTGCTTGCGCTTAGACCCCAAAAATCCCCAATGGCATTACAACCGAGCCAACCTTTTGGATGAAATGGGCTGCTATGACTTGGCCATCCAAAGTTTCACTCTTGCGATTGAACTTGATTCTCATTACGCACAAGCCTATCTCAACCGGGGCCTGACGCATAAAAAACTCAATCAACTCCAAGAAGCTTTGGCCGATTACACCCAAGCTCTGGAAGTAGACCCCAACCAAACGCAAGCATTTCTGAATCTGGGCGTCGTTTACTTGGAGATGCGTGAGCTTGAATTTGCTGGATTTTGTTTTGCAAACGCCCTCAAGATCGATCCCAACTTTGTAGAAGCCCAATGGAATCAGTCCTTGCTCTATTTGCTGCAAGGCGAGTACTCAAAAGGCTGGTCACTATACGAGAGCCGATGGTCGAACCCGAATTGCTCAAGCTTCAAGCGCAAAAGAAACTTCGCTCAACCCCTTTGGCTAGGGGAGATGCCGCTGCAAGGCAAAACGATTTTGCTCCATGCTGAGCAAGGCTTTGGAGACACCATTCAGTTCATTCGCTATGCACCCAAAGTCCATGAATTGACCTTGAACACGGTGGTTGAAGTTCACAAAAGTCTGGTTGATTTGTTCGCACATTCAATGCCAAGCATTCAATTTGTGGCCAAAGGCTCGAATCTTCCAGACTTTGATATGCAAACACCTCTGATGAGCCTTCCATTGGCCTTTCAAACCACCCTTAAAACCATACCCAATACGCATCCTTATCTTCATGCGGATCCCAACCTTGCAATCCATTGGAGTGATCGCATGAGCAAGGACCGAACACTCAAAATTGGCTTGGTGTGGTCGGGTGGAGTGAGAGAGGACCAACCCATCCTTTGGGACATCAACCAAAGAAGAAACATCTCCCTTGAACATTTCAAAGTTTTGAATTTGCCAGGCACCACCTTCTACAGCCTGCAAAAAGGAGAGCAAGCTCAAAACGAATTGCAAACCCTGAACAATCAAAGTTGGGGAGGACCTCAGATCTTGGACTGGACGCAAGAGCTGAGCAGCTTTGCTCAAACCGCCGCTCTCATTGAAAACTTGGACTTGGTGATCAGTGTTGATACCGCCGTTGCTCACTTGGCAGCAGCCTTGGGCAAACCGGTTTGGATTTTGAATCGCTTGGATGGATGCTGGAGGTGGCTCAACCAACAAACATCAAGTCCATGGTATCCAAGCGTTCGATTGTTCAATCAAACCCGTACTGGTGATTGGGATGTGGTGATGAAGGAAATCCAAACTGAACTCCTTTTGAAGCTCAAGTCCTAGGATCAGCAAACTCCAATTGGCGCTTACCCTCTGAATCTCAGACGAATTCAATTTCGCACCCAGGCGAAGAAGCTCAGACACAGAACTTGAATTCCCCCATCAAAATGGAAAACCCCTAAACGAGCTGGGTTCAATTTCCCCCACAATGGCATTAATTTCACAGACACAAAGACCTCCAGATCATGAGCACCACTTCCAAGAGACGTTTTTTCCTGCAATCCGGTGTCGGACTGGTCAGCACCCTACCTTTGTTGAGTCAAGGCAATGAAGCATCCAGCGAGAGTGAGAACAACCATGCGGTGAAAGGCCGCCCCAACGCACAGACCCTAGAGCTTGCCAAGTTTGCGAGTGGCCTCCAATACGAAGACATTCCAGCCAACGTGATCCAACGCGCAAAAGACACTTTGGCGGACACACTGGCTTGTGCCATGTATGGAAGCACACTCCCTTGGAGTCAAATGATGGCCAGCTATTGTGAGGAAACTGGCAAGGACGGCTTGGCTCAGGTTCTGGCTGGTCATGGCAAAAGGCTAGAGCCAGGATCAGCAGCACTTGCCAATGGAGCCTTTGCACACGCATTTGAACTGGACAACTTGACCAAACCCAATTCAGGCTCACACCCAGGAGCCACCGTGTTTGTGCCCCTCTTGGCTTTGGCCCAGGCCAGGCGGTCAAGTGGACGAGATTTGATCACTGCATTCGTGGCAGGCACTGAAGTGATGATTCGCATAGGACGCGCCACACTCCACAGCCAGGAAGAACATGGATTTCATGCTCCGGGGACCACTGGGCCATTTGGATCAGCTGCCGCTTGCTCTCGGCTCATGGGCCTTGATGCGCTGCAAACCGCTCACGCACTTGGCCTTGCTGCATCTTGCGCTAGCGGACTGCTCGAGTTTGCCAAAGCGGGTAACGGCGCCATGGTCAAAAGAATGCACATGGGCCGAGCTGCACAAGCAGGCGTCATGGCTGCCAATCTATCCCACAAAGGCTATACTGGACCTGAGAGCGCCCTGGAGGGAACATTTGGCTTTCTCAACGTCTTTTGTCCTGAACATGACTTTGACCAATTGACCCTCAATTTAGGACAAGATTGGTTGACCCTCACCACGATGCACAAGCGCTATGCTTGCCATATCACTGCGCATACGCCAGTCGAGTCTGCTGTCGCTTTGAAGAATGAATTTCAATTCAGACCCGAGGACATTGAGCAAATCACCATCGAGTGCAATGAGCGATCCATGAGGGCCAACAACATCCCAGCTCCAAAAGACATCCTGATCGGGCAATACAGCATACCGTTTTGTGTGGCCTTGAGCATGTATCGAAATCCTGTGGATCCAAGATCGTTTGATGAGTCTGCCATTCAAGACGCTCGCATCATGACGTTGGCAAAGCAAACCATCATGCGACTCATTCCAGCGCCTGATCACAAGTCTGACATGACCAGTGTCGTGCACATCAAGCTTAAAAACGGTCAAGAACTCTCTAAGCGCTCAACCGCTTTCCTTGGAACCCCTGAGCGCCCATTGGACCAAAGCGCTTTGAGAGAAAAGTTTCTGTTGCTTTGCTTGGGAGATGCGTCAAGTACTTTAAAACCCAAGCAACTTGAACAGCGAAAGAAGCTCAACGACTGGTTCGATCGAATTCAACATCTCGAGCAGCAATCAAACCTCAATTGGATCAAAACATAACAAGTGCGGTCAAAGCACTGTCACGAGATTCACTTTTTAATTTCAATTTGGAGACAAGCATGAAGCCCTCAGCCACCCATTTCAATCAACAACGACATTTCCTCCTCGGGATCTCAAGCCTATTGGTTGGCCTCGTTGTCGCTTTGCATTCCCCAACAAGCTGGGCTCAAAAAACGGAGTCTGCCTCCAACATGAAATTGGTGGGTTACAGTGACCTCCAAGGCAGAACAGCCTATCAACCCACCATTGCTCACCAGGGCAACCGCTGGATTGCATATGTGGGTCACCACGGTGACTACAGAATGAATCCGATGACGCATCAAATGGAGAACAATGGCACCTCTGTTCTTGATGTCACAGACCCCAAGCACCCTCAGTACTTGACCCACATTCCTGGACAAGAGGGAAAAGCCGAGGCAGGTGGCGCACAAATGGTTCGCATTTGCCCAGGATCCAGTCTTCCCAAAGCAGACAAGAGCAAGTTCTACATGCTTCGTGCAGTGGGTAGCATGGGTCATGAAATTTGGGATGTCACCGAACCTGCCAAACCCACCCTTTTGACTAGCATCGGTAAAGGTTTAAAAGACACACACAAAAACTTCTGGGAATGTGACACTGGCATTGCTTATTTGGTCTCCGGGAACCCACAGTGGAGAACGAACCGGATGACTCAAATTTATGACTTATCCGATCCTGCAAAACCTGTATTCATCAGAGACTTTGGCCTGGTTGGCCAGCAACCTGGAGCCTCAGGTCCCGTGCCCATCTCTTTGCACGGTGCCATATCAACTGGCCCCAAAGGCAACCGCGTTTATTTGGGCTACGGCACCAACTCTGAGGGTGTGCTTCAAATTGTGGACCGAGACAAACTCTTGAACGGACCCAAAGAGCCTACGCCCGAGAATTTACTCTACCCACAGATCTCAAGATTGGACATGCCACCCATGCACGGCGCTCACACCGTGTTCCCCATGCTTGGTGTTGAAATTCCTGAGTTCAAACACAATTACGCGGGCCATCAACGTGACTTCATCGTGATCACGGATGAGGCCATTCAAATGGAGTGCATGGAAGGTCGTCAAATGACGTGGTTCATCGACATCACCACTGAGACCAAGCCCTTTGGCGTTTCCAACTTCACGGTGCCTGAAGCCTCTGGCAACTTTTGTTCCAAAGGTGGACGTTTTGGCACCCACTCATCCAACGAGAACATGACCGAAATCTATTACAAGAAAATCATGTTCCTCGCACACTTCAACGCAGGCGTCAGAGCGATCGATGTGAGAAACCCCCTGGCTCCAAAAGAGATCGGATACTACGTTCCAGCGATCAACGCCAACACTGTCCCCTTGGCCATGCCCGTTGGAATGTCTGCCAATCTGCCCTTCACAGAAAATGCTAAAAAGACTGCCATCCAAACCAACAACGTTGAAGTGGATGACCGCGGCTACGTCTACATCGTGGACCGTGCGAACACAGGCATGCACATTTTGGAGTTGACTGGAGAGGCCAGAAAGATCGCGGACTGGACCAAAGCCGAACACTGATCCATTCACACCCATACAAAAGGCAATTGGACTTGAAGTCCTTTTGCCTTTTTTGTTGACAAACAAAACATGCATACATTTCAAATCACATGAAATTGAACTCCTTTCATCGCCGATACAGTTTGCCTAAACTCCTGATGACGACTGCTTTCACTTTGCTTGGTCTCTCACACTTGAACTTGCACTGCGAACCCAGCAGCCCATTGAATTCAAACCAAGCTCAAAATTCAACAAACGCTATTCAGAATTTCACCGTGATCATTGAGAAGGGCCAAACCAAAGGAGGCACTCAAACAATTCGAGTGCCCAAGGGTTCTGAGGTGAGTCTCAATTTTTCAAGCGACACGGATGGCGTCGTTCACCTGCACGCTTACCACCTGGAGTTGGCTTTGAATGCCAATCAAGATGCTCAGTTGAAGTTCAATGCCAAAGCGTCCGGAAAATTCAGAGTGGAGTGGCATCCAAAATTGAATTCTTCAACCCAAGGAGGCTCGCACGAAGGCCCTCCACTCATCAGCCTAGAGGTGATGCCACTTTGAGAACAGGGCTCTCTTTGAACGTGAAGCGCAAAGACCTCTTTGCTCTCATAACGCTCACAGTGCCAGCGATGTGTGCCCGAGCCCACGCCTTTGGTGAACGCTATGACCTCCCCGTTCCAATGTCTTGGGTGATGGCTGCAGGATGCTTGGTGCTGGTGCTGACTTTTTTGGTGACTGTTTTTTGGCCTACGCCCAAAACAAGACAAAGCCTTAGCCACTCACCTTCCAAAGAAAAATTCCCTACAAATCATCCCAACCCCTTTCAATCTCTTCAACAGGGTGTTTTTGAAGGGCTTGCGATTTTCTTTTTGCTGCTTTGCATAATGTGTGCCAAGTTTGGCACCCAAGATCCGCTCATGAATTTCGCACCCACCTTCATTTGGATCATTTGGTGGC
>CAIPII010000067.1 GCA_903865035.1 uncultured Burkholderiales bacterium
CACCGTTAGACCACAAGGCGTTGAGGCCTCTTTTGAGGGCTAGGGGAGTTTTTTCTCCAACATTGCGTTCAAATATTTCTTGGTAATTGCCAACCTGTGTAATGGACTTTGCCAGCCACTCTTTGTCAAGCCCCAGAAGTTTACCCATATCGTCAGACTTTCCAATGAGGCGCATCACAGCGGGGTCTGTGCTGGTGCTTTTGAGAGCCTCAATGTTTGCGGAGGTGATCTGGTACTCCTCAGCTTCCAAAAGACCATAAATGACCCATTTGGTGATGGCAAACCACTCATCGTCTCCTCTTCTGACCATTGGGCCAAGCGGCTCTTTGGAGATCAAGTCAGGTAGGATCACGTGCTCTTTGGGGTTTTTGGCCTCCCGTGAACGAATGGAAGCCAAGCCAGAAGCGTCTGTCGTGTAAGCCTTGCATCGGCCTGAAAAGTAAGCGGCGTTGGCAGCCTCTAGCTTTTCAAAAACGATGGGTTTCACATCTAGTTTGTTGGCCCTTGAAAAGTCGGTCAAATTCTTTTCGGTTGTGGTGCCCGATTGAACGCAAACAGTTGCATTTTTGAGTTGTTTGGCGCTTTTGATCCCCAATCGAGCGGGAACCATGAAGCCTTGGCCATCGTAGAAGGTCACTGCGGTTTGGTGCAGGCCCATGGCTGCATCGCGTGTCATTGAGAAGGTGGTGTTTCTGGAGAGGATGTCAATCTCGCCGGACTGAAGAGCAGTGAACCTTTGTGGTGCTGACAAGGGAACAAAGCGAACTTTCTCTGCTGAGCCTAAAACCGCTGCAGCAATGGCTCTACAAATGTCCACATCTAGACCGGTCCATTTCCCTTGGCTGTCAGCGGCGCCAAAGCCAGCGAGTCCTGTATTGACGCCACAGCTGATTTGGTCCTTTTGACGGATGGACTCCAGTGTTTTGCCCGCAAAGCAATGCAGGCTCAACACCATGCAAAGAAGGCCAAAGGTTATTTTCTGAATCATGTTAACGGCTCCAATCTATGACCGCAAAAGTAGGGTGCTCACTGGAGTCCCTTAGGCACCCAGCATTTAGCATTTCAATCTGAATCAATGGGGTGGGTTGAGCGGCAATACAAGAGGGCAGCTTTTCAATCTCTTGATACGTGAAAATGGCTAATTCACAGGAATGGTTTGCCTGTGAATGTCAATGATACCGTAGATGTTTTTGAACTTTATGGATATTGCCAAAGTGGTGTGAAAAAAGAAAACAACAGTCAAAATTGAATAGAGTATGGATTCGCCTCAGTTTGTTGTAGGTTTGCTTTATGAATGGGTTTGTTTCACGGAGAAATTTTGATGTGATCTCTGATTTGGCTGGATAACGGTTACAATGATGGTATCGGGGCGTAGCGCAGTCTGGTAGCGCATCTGGTTTGGGACCAGAGGGTCGAAGGTTCGAATCCTTTCGCCCCGACCAATTTCAAAAGGCTCTTTTTCGGAGCCTTTTTTTAGTGTTAGAGCAATTCAAAACACCTACTTCTGTCCGTAGCTCAGTTGGATAGAGCAACAGCCTTCTAAGCTGTGGGTCGGGGGTTCGATCCCCTCCGGGCAGACCAATTTCATGCAGATTCATCAACAAGTCTTATTCC
>CAIPII010000068.1 GCA_903865035.1 uncultured Burkholderiales bacterium
AGGCAGATAGATTCAAGGACAGCCCAGCTTACCAATAAAGACCAGATCAAGATATGGGTCGAAGACTACGGAGAAGATTCTGACTTCGTCCGGGTTAGAGTCCGTGGTGTGTTCCCGAACACATCTGATACGCAATTCATTCCTTCGAGCTATGTCGAGCAGGCAAGAGGCAAGCATCTACGAGCAGAGCAATACAACTTTGCCGCTAAAATTATCAACGTATACCATCTTGACGCCCATTTCAATTACAGCCTGATGGATTACAACGGCAGCGGTGAAATTAACAATGTTGATGATTGGATGGCTATATTTGACGAAATACGCTGGGATCGAACTTAAACGGCAGTTCTATTTATAGGGTTGATCAGTCGTTCAATTGAGCCGCTTTGAGTTGGCAGATGGGGAGAAATTCAGCCAGCTTAAGCTTTGACTTGTGACTTGAGTTCATCGATCACATCGCAAACTTGGCCCAAATTGACGCCAGCGTTTCTGGGGTCAAGCTTCTCTTCTGGAATTCGGATGTTGAACTTGTCCTCAACGGCAAAGACAAACTCCATCAACGTCAATGAATCCAGTCCTAACTGCGTCAACTCAGTTTGCTCGGAGATGTTGTCCGCGGGTGTGTTGAATTTTTGTGTCAACAAACTCGTGATGGTGATGAATGACTCGCGTTGCATTAGATGTCCGTTTTGATGGTTTTATTGTAAATTTCTGTAAATGCGAAGTCAAGGGAGAAGCGAGGATGATCCTTCAGGAAAGGGGCGAATTTGAATTCGCTTGTATCCAATCTTGATTCACATTGTATGCGAAAGGGTTACTTGTCCAAATCTTCAGGTTTTTGAAGCGGTTTTCGGGTGATTTCTGGGAACCACAGCACACCCACCAAAATGCCGGTGATGAAAATCTCCACATCGTTGAGGAGTTCCTCAAAGGGGGTGGTCTCGGCGTAGGACGGTTCGTTGATGAGCAGCAACTCAAGCACGATGAGGGTTAGGGTGAAGACCATCCTGCAGTTGTTGTAGTTGTAAATTCTCAATGAGGAGAACTTGGAAAAATCTTTGACCCAGAGGATGGACAAGATGGAGCACAAATTCAAGACAAAGAAGATCCAAATGAGACCCGTCATCTCCAAGGTCTCAAAGCAAAAGTAGAGGGAAGCTAGCGTGATTTGAATGTAGATCAAAAGCGTCATGTCGTGCTCTAAAGGGGTGGCTGATGCGTGCTCAAACTTTGGGTTGCGTTCTCAGTGTGGGCTTGATGAAGCCGCAAGCGCTCAAAAATCAGTGGGCGTTGTCCAGGGGCGAGTCCTCGTGGGTGCTCTCTTGGGCCAAAACATCAAGATCTGAGCGCACTTTGGGTACGCGCTTTTGCGCTTTGACCAAAAGCTCGATGAAGAATGCAGGGTGTTCGAGCGCCTTGAGTTCATTGATCTTGCGATTGATCTCTTTGGGGTGCACCATCTCTGCCAAGGCCTCTTCGGAGCCCATTCGGCAGTCAAAATCCCAAAAGTCAAATCCATTGGGCAAGGGACGTCGGGTCTCACGGCGCATGTACTTTTTGATTTCATGCTTGTGATGATCCAAGAGTCGATCGGGGTGCTTGCCCTCAATGTGGAATGGGAATATTTTTTTCATGCGCAATGTTAACGGCAATTGAGTTCAAAGCGAATAAAATTCAAGCTTAATTGTGTCTCTACAACCTTAAATTCTTTTTACCATGTCCCATAAACACCCCTTGGTGATGATCCCTGGCTTGATGTGCGATGACACCGTTTGGCGTCCTGTCTTGGATGCATTGAGCCCTTATTGCACACCGATGATGGTCAATCATCCTCAGTTGTCGAGTTTGCCAAGCATGGCGGAGCACATTTTAAAGAGCGCGCCTGAGCGATTCGTCATGGCTGGACACTCCATGGGTGGGCGTGTAGCGCTTGAGATTTACCGACAAGCGCCAAAGCGCGTTTTGGGTGTGTCTTTGATGGACACGGGCTTTTTGCCTTTGCCAAGTGGTGAGGCAGGCGAGAACGAAGTCTCCAAACGACACGCATTGGTGAACTTGGCGCATGAGAGTGGCGTGCGAGCCATGGGACAAGCTTGGGTGCAAGGGATGGTGGCTCCCTCAAGGCTTGGGGATGCGGGTTTGATCAACTCGATTTTGGACATGTTTGAGACCAAAACGGCAGCGTTTTTTGCCGATCAAATCAAGGCCTTGATCGCTCGACCCGACGGCTCAGAGGTTTTGCGCAGCATGACCTGTCCAGTGCAATTGCTCTGTGGTGAATTGGACTCTTGGTCCAACGTTGCCCAACACGAGGCCATGAGCGTTTTGTTGCCCGCCAAGCCACCTGTGGATGTGATCGCAGGCGCTGGGCACATGTGCACGATGGAGGATCCCCAAGCGGTAGGTGCGGCCATGGCCAAGTGGTTGCAATCGATTCCAGCTTGAAGCGACAAACTGCTAGGCTCTGATGCCGATCTAGCCCAACGGCTTGCGAAGGCGCTTGGGCTCTAGGGCGTTTGTGCTTTGGGAGTGGGAGTCGGATTGGGTGAGGCCTCTTCGATGGGCAAATTGATCAAGGCTGCAAAGGCGGCCAAGAGCATGTCTGCGTACCACATCCATTGGTAGTCACCAAAATTTGCGTACGCCAATCCACCCAAATAGGCGCCCAAGAATCCACCGATTTGATGAGACAGCAAGGTCAAACCAAATAGAGTGCCCAAATAGCGCACCCCAAAGAGTTTCGCAACAATGGAGGCGGTGGGGGGGACCGTGGCGAGCCAAGTCACACCCAGGCCAGCCGCAAAGAGGTAGAAGGTGATCGCACTCTTGGGGGCCAAAAGATAGATGGCAATCAAAACCGCGCGAGAAGCGTACATGAGCGCCAGAATGTATTTGCTCTTGAAGTTGTTCACGCACCCTCCTGCCAAGATCGAGCCCACGATATTGGCCAGGCCAATGATGGCCAAGGACCAACTGGCCACGGTGCTGGAGAGCCCGCACAGATTGACCTCATTGGGCAAGTGCGTGACCAAGAATGCAATGTGAAAGCCGCAAGTGAAAAAGCCCAAGTGAAGGAGCTGATAGCTTTTGTTCTTGAGCGCGCCTTTGATGGCGGCCCCCACGCTTTGCTCTTGGAGCGCAGCAGCGCTTGAATGGGCTGAGGGCGAGCTGCTCCCTTGGGCCTGTGTGCCTTGGGTGAGTTTGGTGATCATGGGGATGGCCAAGAGGCTGATCAATGCCATGGAACCCATGGAGCCCATCCAGCCCAACAGTTCGATCAATTTTTGATTGAGGGGCGCAAAGATGAATTGCCCCAAAGATCCACCGGCATTGATGAAGCCTGAGGCGCTTCCTCGGTCACTGGCGGGAATCTTTTGTGCGGTGGCCCCGATCAACACTGAAAACGAAGCCGCTCCTGAGCCCATGGCCGAGAGCAGCCCCAAGCTCAAAATCAAAGCCGCTTCAGATTCGACAAAAGGCGTGACCGCACAACCCAATGACAACAGCAAAATGGCCCCAATCAAGACCACTCGCGGTCCTTTTTTGTCGGCCAATGCCCCAGCCAGTGGTTGCACGAGTCCCCAAGCAAATTGCCCAATGGCCAAGGCCAAGCTGATTTTGGCAATCCCAAGCCCCGTTGCTGTGTTCAAGGGACCCACATAAAGACCCATGGACTGGCGCACGCCCATGGTGATGCAAAGCACCCCAGCAGCCATGAGGGTGGTGATCAAAGTGAGTGGGTTGCGAAAGATTTTGAACATGGATCTAAGGGCTCAAGAGCCAAGGAAGGGGTCAGGGTAAAAGCTTGGGTTTCAAGCTCTGTCTCAAGAGTCTGGGTGCCGCATCAACCGCGACCCACAAAGGGCATGTTGGAAGCCATGATGGTGGTGAAGAGCACATTGGCCGACAAGGGAAGGCTTGCCATGTTCATCAACGTTTGGGTCACGTTGGACATGTCCATGCGTGCTTCTTGTTTGATGGATCCATCGGCTTGTTTGATGCCATTGGCCATGGCCTGCGTCATGTCGCTGGCCACATTTCCAATGTCGATTTGTCCGACCGCAATGTCAAAGGCTCGCCCATCCAAGGCGGCCGCTTTGGTGAGTCCCGTCATGGCATGCTTGGTGGTGGTGTAGGCGATGGAGCCTGGTCTTGGAGCGTGCGCTGAGATCGATCCATTGTTGATGATGCGCCCTCCCATGGGGGACTGGTGTTGCATGA
>CAIPII010000069.1 GCA_903865035.1 uncultured Burkholderiales bacterium
CCTACCCGTTCCAATGTCTTGGGTCATTGCGGCAGGATGCTTGGTGCTGGTTCTGACTTTTTTGGTGACTGTGTTTTGGCCAACGCCCAAAACAAGACAAAGCCTCAGCCACTCACCTTCCAAAGAAAAAATCCCTACCAATCATCCCGACCCCTTTCAATCTCTTCAACAGGGTGTTTTTGGAGGGCTTGCGATATTCTTTTTGCTGCTTTGCATCCTGTGTGCCAAGTTTGGCACCCAAGATCCGCTCATGAATTTCGCACCCACCTTCATTTGGATCATTTGGTGGCTAGGGACATCTTTTGGCGTTGTACTTTTTGGAAATTTTTGGCCTCTCATCAACCCTTGGCATGCAATCGACACAGTGATCCATTCAGCCAACATGAGGCCTCCTCTTGTGTACCCAATGGGCTTGGGACAATGGCCCGCGGTGATCACATTGTTGTGTTGGTGCGCACTGGAAGTGGTCTACCCCGTTGCCTCCATGCCAGAAAGACTCTCTTGGTGGATCATTGCCTACACAAGCTACATGCTGCTTGGAATGTCCTTGTATGGTCATGAGGTTTGGAGTAGATGTGCCGATGGATTTTCAGTTTACTTTGAGTTGCTCTCAGGCCCACCCAAACAGAAATCAATGCCATCCCAAACCTTGCAGCCAGAACCGAATCCAAGCGTTCAGTGGAGTCAAGTTTCGTTTGTGATCGCCATGTTTGCCAGTGTTTTGTTTGATGGTCTTCACGCCAGTCAAGTGTGGCCCCCTCTTGAGGCCCGTGTCATGCGCTGGGGCATTTTGAGCCATGATGCAAACGGATACCAGTTGGGTGTTTTGGAGTTGATCTGCGTTTGGGCGTTCTTTGTCTTTGCTTATGCAGCGACTTGCGCCCTCGCATGCGCTTGGCTAAAACACAAAGCCAAAGAAAAGAAGTTGAAAATTTCAGTCAATACAGTGGATCTGGCCAATCATTTCTCTTTGAGCTTGATTCCAATCGCAGTGGCTTACCTCTTGGCACACAATTTTTCAACCTTCTTCATTCAAGCTCAGAGCATCATTGCTTTGTCCTCCGACCCCTTTGGCTGGCAATGGAACTTGTTTGGGACGGCCAGGTTTGAGGTCGACGTGAGCGTGATCGATGCCAAACTCACTTGGTACGTTGCAACTTTATCCATTGTGTTGGGTCACATGGTCTCGATTATGAAATCACACCGAGCTGCACAGCTCTACCTAGAGTCGCTCAAATTTGAGCGAAATGATTCAATAGAGAACTTGAACTCTCAAACGCTCAATGTGAAAGCTTGGAAGCTGAACATTCCCTTGACCTTGCTCATGATGGCTTTCACAGCTTTGAGCTTGTCCATCATCGCAGAGCCTTTGGCCAACGGATAAACCACGCTCAAAAGCTTACTCTTCAGGGCTTCAATCCTTGTTGGACGAGCAACTCGCGCCCCTGTTGGCTCTTTAGCCATGACAACAAAGCCTGACTCTCTCTAGAGTCTGGATTTTTGAGCCACAAGGCGTAATTGCTCGTGAGCTCAAATGGAGGCGGAAAAGGGCCTATCAAAGTACTTGCATCAGACTGTACGATCTCACTGATCTGAGTCACGCCCAATTGCACTTCTCCCGCTTTCACCCAGTCCATGGTTTGAATGCCATCTTTTGCCAAACGTGCTTTGGCCATGACCTCAGTGCGAATACCCAGTTGATCC
Organism: uncultured Burkholderiales bacterium; assembly: GCA_903865035.1. GTDB lineage: Bacteria > Pseudomonadota > Gammaproteobacteria > Burkholderiales > Burkholderiaceae_C > Limnohabitans. The sequence continues at coordinate 1,705 of CAIPII010000069.1, forward strand.
AATATTTTCATGAAATGTTGTCCAACGGTGGCCCCTCTCGTGGGATCTGAAATGCCGATGCTTTGACAATTCAAAAGCAGTCTCTTCAACTCCTCAGCATTTTGAGGGGCCGGTCCGGTGAAGTTTTTGCCAGCGATGCCAGCAACTGTTGCTGCAAAAGGAAAAAGTTGCCCCACTTTGAGCTCTGAGCTCCTTTTTGAGGATTCGATTCTCTCCAACGTGGTGATCAAGGCTTGAGCCGAATCGTCGGCCAAATAATGCTGTTGTGCGGCTCCAGCCGTGTCAAAGTGAAGATCAATTGAGAATCCACTGCTGGCTTGAAAAGCCTTTGCAACGGTCTCCAAAGGAGACTTGACCCCAGCCGCAGCATGAACCACCAACACTTGTGCGTTCACAGAAAGTGACATCAAGGACAAAAATCCAATCAGACTCAAGAAAATCGTTTTAAGCCGTTGGTGCATGAAGACCCTTGGTGAAGGTTTGTGCTGATGAATCATCAATTTTCTTTTTCAATGCCTGCTTTGTCGACCACGCGTGTCCAAAGTTTGAGCTCTGACTTGATCAGGTCTTGAAGTCGCTCTGGCCTGCCTCCGGCCACATTCATCCCCTGTTTGGCCAAAGCCTCTTTGACATCCGCTTGAAGCAACAACGCATTGAAGTCTGCATTGAGTTTGGCCACCACCGGTGCTGGTGTGCCCACTGGAGCCAAGACACCATACCAAGACTCAACCACCGCTCCGGGCAAACCCAATTCCTTCATGGTGGGGACTTTTGAATAAGCGTTGGATCGCTCATTGCCCATTTGTGCCAATAGTTTCAAGTTACCGCTGTTGATGTGCACCGAAGCCGTTTGAAGGGCCACCACACTCACTTGTATTTGGTTTCCGATCAGATCGGTCAAAGCGCCTGAGGTCCCCTTGTAAGGCACGTGCAACAGTTTGATACCCGCCTCTTGCGACAACAACTCCATCGCCAAATGCTGTGGGGCACCCTGTCCAGGTGAGGAATACATGAGTTCACCCGGACTCTTTTTGGCTAGAGCAACAAAATCTTTAAAGGTGTTGATGCCCGATTTGGCTGAAGTGACCAGTCCAAAGGAGCTGGTCCCCAAAAGAATGACAGGCGTGAAGGATGCCACTGGGTCGTAAGGCAACTTATTGCTCAATGCGGGCACGGTGCCATGCGCAGTTGCAGTCACCAAGAGTGTGTAGCCGTTGGGCGCTGATTTGGCCACGTGATCGGTTCCAATCACGCCACTCGCGCCCACTCGGTTATCGGTGACCACGCCCACCTTCCATTGTTCGGCCAACTTAGGGCCCAAAACACGAGACAAGATGTCTGCCCCAGTGCCTGTTGAAAATGGCACTGCCAAGGTGACGGTTTTGTTTGGGAAATCTTGCGCGTGCAAAGTGCACAGTCCCAACACCAAGCCACAAGCGACTAAAAATTGTCTAAAAAAACATGCATTCAAATTC
>CAIPII010000070.1 GCA_903865035.1 uncultured Burkholderiales bacterium
GATCGTCCATTGAATCCAATTTCAGACCACTGCTGTCATTCCACTGGGCCACATACCATTTAACATCTGATGAATCGAGACTCGACCTCAAACCCTTCAAAATGTGTTCCTGCCATAGTCCATGTGCAGGCCCATCTGGGGCAGTTTCAAACGAACGCTGTTCAGCCGCGGGGTTCATTGACCTTAATTCAAAAATCTCAGACTTAAAATCACCCAAAACCACACAAATTGCAATTGGTTTTGCTGTTGAGAGGTTCAAATTGGAAGAGGAATCCATGGGGCTAAAGTAATCACTGAGACAGGGTCTTTCGAGGAGACGCGAGATGGAACTGAGGCTCAACAATGATAGCTTGAAAACTCTAATCAATGGCTAGCCCATAGGCCCAAGTTTTCAAAAACAATCCTACAAAAGTGGATCCCCGTTTGCTCAGTTAGGCAATTCGCAATCGACCGTCAACTGGCGACCTTCAATAAAACAAGGCTCAAGATGTGGAATAATTCTTTAGACCTTAATTATTTCATTCAACACCAACATCCGAGCATCGGATGACTCCATGAGCCAAGCTGCTGTTCCCACTATCAATCCCGAAAAAGCAGCAGCTTTGTCTTCAAGCACGACCGTCCCAATGGTTGACTTGTCCTTGGTGACCTTTAATTCTGAGCGTTGGATTGAGCCTTTTTTCAAAAGTTTGCTCTCCCAAAACCATCCTTGTGATCGAATTCGAGTGTTGATTCGTGACAACGGCTCAAGCGACTCCACGTGCCATGTCATTCAATCTGTCATCGATCTTCATGGATCTTCTTTTGCAAGCATTCATTTGGACCGTGGATCCAACGTGGGATATGGACAAGCCCACAATCACAACTTCTTCGCGCATGCCCAAAGCGAGTGGTTTTGGGTGAGCAATGTGGATTTGGAGTTTGAAGACAACACTTTGGTGAATTTGTTGTCTCAAGCCACAAACGATGACCCAAAAGTCGCCTCTTGGGAGTGCCGCCAAAAGCCCTATGAGCACCCCAAACATTACCACCCTGCAACCCTAGAAACCGCTTGGAGCTCCAGTGCCTGCGTCTTGTTCAGATCCCAAGCGTTTAGATCGGTCAAAGGGTACGATCCGCGGATTTTCATGTACACCGAGGACGTTGACTTGTCCTTTCGACTCAGAGACCACGGTTGGACGTTGAAGTATGCTCCGAAGTCCACCGTTTGGCATTTCACCTACGAACAAAGCCACCAAGTCAAGCCATTGCAATTTTTTGGAAGCACACTTGGCAATGTGCTCTTGCGTTGCCGATACGGCAGTGCAAGAGAGATTTTGCAAGGCTTTTTGATGTTCGCAAGCCTTCTCCTCATGCCCAGCCAATTTCCTGGGCAACGCCTTGGCGTCTTGACCCACTCTTTAAAGCTTCTTTGGCGAGCTCCATATTTTTTGAGCACCCGTAAAAGCTCAAAGATTACTTTCCCATTTCGAATTTGGGATTACGAATTCACCCGTGAAGGGGCTTTTTATCCGCTTGAGCCAATCGTGGCCAAAGAACTCCAGCCTTTGGTGAGCATTTTGATTCGAACAACTTCCACCCGAGGCTCTCGGCTTCGTGAAGCAGTGTTATCGGTCACACACCAGACCTACCCCAGGATCGATCTGGTGGTCGTCCAAGACGGTGGAGATAACGCGCAAATCGTTTTGAACGAATTGCGCTCAAATGGTCTACTGAATGGGATGGAATCCGTTCAGTTCAAGGCCCTCCCGAAAATGGGACGTTGTTTGGCTGGCAACGAAGCCATGGCACTCTCGAAAGGCCAATTCCTGTGCTTTTTGGATGACGATGACTTGCTCTACGCAGACCACGTCGAAGTATTGGTTCAAGAACTGCTCAAGGGTCAAACACAATCACGCAAAAGACCCCTGGCTGCTGCTTATGCTCTAGGTTTTGAAGTACAAACAGCCGTTGTAAGCTTGGAGCCTTGGGTCTATCAAGAACTCAGGCATGACCTTGTCTTTCGCCAACCCTTTAGCCGCGCACTCTTGATGCACCACAACTTCATGCCCATTCAAACGGTGCTCTTTAAGAGAGAGCTCTTTGAGCAGCTGGGTGGTTTTGATCCTGAGCTGGACAACTTGGAGGATTGGAACTTGTGGGTGCGTTTTGCGCTTGACCATGATTTTCAGCTGGTCCACAAAGTCACCTCCCTGTACCGGGTTCCAGCCATTCCTCAAGAGGCCGTAGAGAGGCAACAAGTTTTAGACGATCATTATGCAATCGCTTGTGAAAAACACCGCCAATTGATGTTTCAAACGAACCCGATGGAGTTTGTGGAAATGGCCAAAGAGTTGGCAGATGATTTATATGTCGTAAGTGTTGACAAAAAGAAAC
>CAIPII010000071.1 GCA_903865035.1 uncultured Burkholderiales bacterium
GCATCTTGAGCCAATCCTTGGGAGAGTTTTACAAGCAGCAATTCATCGTTGACAACAAGCCCGGGGCGAGTGGCAACATTGGCGCAGCCTTTGTCGCTCATGCAGCTGCTGATGGTTATACCTTTTTGGTCTCCGCCAACACGGCTCTCACCATCAATGGCAGTTTGTACAAGAATTTATCCTACGATGCCGAGAAAGACTTCACGCCCATTGCTCGCGTCTTGGGGCCACTGGTTTTGGTGGTTCCTCAAGGCTCTCCCATCAAAAGCTTTCAAGATTTGATAGATTGGGGAAAAAAAGAGCCAGGTCAACTCTCTTTTGGTTCGGCTGGCACGGGGAGCACCACTTACTTGGGCGTTCGAATGATTGAGGAGAAAACGGGCGCTCAATTTCTACATGCACCCTATAAAGGTGTAGCTCCTGCTTATCAAGACCTATTGGCAGGTCAGCTTAAATTCATGTTGCCCGACACGGCCTCCTCGCTTGCATTGATCAACTCGGGAAAGCTGACTCCCTTGGCCAGCGAATACAAATCCCCACTTTTGCCCAAGATCCCAAGCTTTGCTGAACTGGGCTACCCAAGCATCAACACGCACAGCTCCTTTAGCTTGGTGGCGCCAAGTGGAACGCCATCCGCAGTGATTCAGTCTCTCAATCAGACGCTCAACAATCTTGCGCAAAACAAAGCGTTCTTGGGCAAACTTCAAGATCAGGGGTTGATGCCGGAGTCCATTTCTTTGCCCGCTTTGTCGTCCTCGATGAACAAAGAAAGAAGCGACTATGCCTCTCTCATTAAGAGAAACAACATAGAAGCGAGCGATTGAATCCAAAGGCCTGGCCTCAGGCTTTTGAGACAAAGCAATTGATGGCAAAGCAGGTGTTAGGTTGTCACTTGCTCTTGGCACAAACGCTCAATCACACGCCGAGCACGGTTGGGACCGCCGTCAACGTGAATGCTCAGCGTTGAGCGCTCCTCAAATTGACATTGGTTTTTCCATTGTGCCTCGATGATGTGTTTGTCCTCTAAAAAGGTCGCTGCAGTTTGATCCACCACGAGTTGAGTGACGTTGTCTCGACCTGGTTGAGGGTTGTTTGCTATGGTCCAAAAATAGTGAGTGCTGTGTTCTGTCTCGGGTGTGACGCCGTGAAACCCTCTCATGTGAAATCCAACCCGGTGAGGATCATCAAAACTACCTGAACCTTGGTCCATGGCACCAGACCACACCAAAACATGCGACACGTGAAACTCAACCTCTTGCCAGCGGTCAACCAAACCTTTGAAGGGCCAGGCCGCGGTGTAAGTGGGAGGCGGTACAGAACCTGGCATCAACCTGATCACATTGACCTGGTCTCCCTCTTGGGTGACACTCAACTTGGCATTCATGTGAACTTTTGGGTTGCCGCCAATGGTCTTGGTGTGCACGTAGCCCAAGTGACTCAAGTCCATTAAATTGTCATGAATGAGTTGGTAAGGCGCATCGTAGTGATAGCAGTCTCCGCCAAACTCAAAATCCGGATCGTTGTGGAAGGAGTAATGGGGAGGCTCATCATTTGGAAGGTCTGAGGCTGTTCGACCAATCCAAACCCATAGCACTTGATCTCGCTCCATCAAAGGAAAACGCCTCACGCATGCTTTGCTTGGGATGATTTCTTGCCCAGGAATTTCGATGCATGCACCAGCGTGTGAAAACAACAAGCCGTGATAGCCACAGCGCAACCCCGTCTCCTCAATGCTGCCCAAAGACAAAGGCAACTCTTTGTGACAACAGCGGTCTTCCAAGGCGCTCACTTGTCCATCAGGTGTGCGAAACAAAACCAAAGAGCGTCCCAAGATTTTGCGAGCCACGGGCTTGTCTTTGAGCTCCCAAGAGAACCCCGCGATCCACCAACGGTTCATGGGAAAGGGTGAAGTCGAGCTCTCAAAGTGAGCAGGGTGTGGTGCATTCATGGCCAAGTCCTTTGCAAATGGAGTCCTTCAGGGGGCAACGTTTTTGCTCACATCAATCTCTGTGTTCCAGAGCTGATTGTTTTTCTTCTCTACTTTTCGAATGTAGACGTTTTGAACAATGTCTCGGCTTTGGGCGTTGATCTGAATGGGACCTCTGGGGCTCTCAAAACTCAAGCCCTTCATGGCGTTGACCAAGGCTTCTCCTCTGGCTTGTCCATTGGTGCTTTGAAGCGCTTTGTACAGAGCTTGCATGCCATCGTAACCCCCAACGGCCATGAAATTGGGACGCAAGCCGTTATTGGCTTTGCCAAAAGCCTCTACAAACTTTTTATTGAGTGCCGAGTCATGTGAAGCCGAGTAATGAAAGGAAGTGACAACGCCTAGACTCGCATCCCCCATGTCGTTCAATGTATCGTCATCGGTCACACCTCCGTCACCAATCAATTTGATGTTGGATTTGTCCAAGCCTCGCTCCACAAACTCCTTCATGAGCGTGACAGCAGGTCCACTGGGGATGAAGACAAAGACAGCTTGGGGCTGAAGGTCTCTGACCTTTTGAAGAAACGGTGCAAAATCCGGATTTCTCATGGGAACCCTGATCTCACCCACCACTTGCCCGCCACCTTGGGTCACGCGATCCTTGAAAATCTTCTCCGCATCAATGCCTGGACCGTAGTCAGAAACCATGGTCACCACCTTGGTGAATTTTTGTTTGTTTGCCCACTCTCCCATGGTCCCTGCAGACTGGGTCATGGTGTAACTGGTTCGAACAAAGTAGGGTGAGGAAGCCACAATGCCTGATGTTGCTGCAGCCATGATGATGGCAGGAACTTTGCCCTGCGTGGCAACACTTGAGGCGGCAAGAGCGGCTGGCGTGATGCCAAACCCAGCCAATGCGTCAACCTTGTCTCCAACCACCAACTCCTGGGCGATGCGCTTGGTCTGCTCGGGCACACCAGCATCGTCCTTGAGCACGATCTCAATTTTTTGACCTGCAACCGTGGAGCCGTTTTCTTGCATGAAAAGCTTCACCGCCGCCTCAATTTGATGCCCTGTTGAGGCGAAAGGCCCCGTCATGGGAAGGATCAAGCCTACTTTGAAGTTGGCACTTTGGGCTTGAGCCAAGCCACTCACCCAGGTGGATGCGACCAATGTTGCAAGGATCAAACTGCGTTTAGTACTTGAGATGTGGTTCATGGCGTTTGTTGTATTATTCAGTATGCTGAAGATTAGACTATAAAGCCAGGCTCACCACCCCAAGCATGGGTGTTTACCCTAAACCACCTCAATTAAATCCTTTCCAACCCATTACCCCAAGCACTGACTCCAAGCATGGCAAACAATCCATTGAAGCAACAATCCCCTCAAACCCTTGAGCCATGGACCAGCTTGGATCTCTTTGATCAGCCTGGTCATTTGCTCAGAAGAGCCCACCAAATCGCATTGGGTGTTTACGCCGACAAAGTGGGGCAAGAGGTGAGCCCCAGGGAATATGCAATTTTGAAAATGATTCATGAAACACCTGGCATTGACCAAGTGAGCCTGTCTGGCCTCATTGGTGTAGATACTTCCTCCACCGCTTTGAGTGCCGCCAAGTTGGCTCAACGAGGATTGATCAAGAGAAGCTCCTCGACGAAGGACAAGCGACAACTCTCACTCACACTCACCCGAAAAGGGCTCACTTGGCTGCACAAAACGGCTCAAGGCGTGCAGTCCATGAAAGAAGTGCTGATGAGTTCATTGGATCCCAAGGAGCAGGAATTGTTTTTGGATCTACTCAAAAAATTTGTACATATCAATAACTCGGAGAGCCGAGCGCCTTACATCTCACTCAAAAAAGAGGGAGCCACGCGCTTGGATTAAAAGAGAGAGGCTGCGGCTGATTTTTTCTCGAGCAACAATTGATTTTGCTCTTTAATGCTCAATTTTCTGGGGCCAGGGTAGACCTTGATGTCATCACCCGCGCTAACAACTCCAGGCTTGATGACCTTCAAATACCAACCCGAAGTGGCCGATTGAATCATCGCTTGACTGGCCCCTTTGTAGTTCATCTTGGCATTGAATTTGAAACAAGGCTCGCGCAATTTCACCACCCTCAATTCAACTTCGCCAATGATCCAAATATCCCCCACCCAGACCTCACTCTCGGTCAAGCCGTAAACGGTTAAATTTTCTCCAAAAGCGCCCCACTTCAAAAGTTCCCTCTGATGGGTTTCACGTTTCAATAAATCTTGCCAAAAGTCATAGTGTTCACTGGGGTATGCGTAAACTGCTTTGTCTTGCCCTCCATGCACCTCGCGGTCTGCTTGCTCATCCCCCTCCAGCCCATTCCAACCCACAGCAACACCATGGGGCTCATCCAAAGTGCTCACTGCTGATTTGCGAATCGCTGTCAGAACCCGCCCTTGTTGAGCCGAACCTTTGTCAAACAAAGGACTGATTTTTCCAACCGAAATGGCCATCACTTTTTGCATCATTCTTCCCTACCCCTTTTTCCTTGGTCATTCAACACAACACAGTCCATCAAGCCATGATCACAACACGCACACACAAAGTGCAGAAACAATGGCATGATATTCGAGTGAGCCTTGGCACACCATCCGTGGAATGAATATTGCTAAACTCATTTAAAATCTCAAATAACATGCTCACCACCAAACAACCCATATTCAAGAAGTTCTGGCACGCAGTGATTCCACTGAGCCAACTCCAAGATGGCCCCAAGCCATTTCGCCTGCTCGGCGAAGACTTGGTTCTGTTTTTAGATGCAAAAGGCGAGCCAGCTGCTTTAAAGGACAGGTGCTGTCACCGCACAGCCAAACTGTCCAAAGGTTGGAGCAAAAATGGTCACATCCAGTGCGGCTACCATGGCTGGACCTATGACCGAGGGGGCAAGGTAGTGGATATTCCGCAGTGGGAGGAAGGCAAACCGATCCCGGATCAGTTGCGCACCAGCGCCTATCACTGCAAAAGCGCTTATGGTTATGCTTGGGTTGCACTTGAGGACCCGATCGCAGACATTCCAGCCATGCCTGAGTTCTCTGATCCCCAATACCGCACCATTTTTCAGTTCTACGAGACCTGGGCCACCAGCCCCATGCGAGCGCTGGAGAACTCATTTGACAATTCACACTTCAGTTTCGTGCACCGCGCAACCTTTGGCATAGCCTCCCAACCCAAGCCCAGCAAATACGAGCTCATTGAAAACGAAGATGGCTTTTATGCAGAGACCATCATCCCCGCGGCCAACCCTGTGAAATTTCACAAAGTCAGTGGCGTGAGCGATGAGGTCACCACTCGGCACATGAGAAATGCTTATTTTTTGCCCTTCTCCAGAAGACTCGACATTGAGTACCCATCTGGCATCAGGCACATCATTCTCAACTGCTTTACCCCCATCGATGACGGTCATATTCAGCTGTGCCAATGGCTCTTCAGAAATGACACCGAGGCTGATTGCCCCGCACAAATGCTCATTGACTTTGATGAGGTCATCACGCGAGAGGACAAAGACATTTTGGAGTCCACCAACCCTGACGCTGTGATCGATGCCAAACGACTGGGAATTGAGTTCTCGATGCCCAGCGACCGCCCAGGTCTGATGATTCGCAAACGGCTCATGGACTTGCTCACCTCTGCCAACGAGCAAGAAATCCACAACTGATTGAGTTGAGCAGAGGTCTTGATTTGGTTTTGATCAAGCCAATTGACCTCTTGTTCGAAACCAAAGCCTCTCTTTTTTCGTTCCGATTGACACGCACCACTCTCCAATGACCATGACCACCATCCTTCACCCCAGTCACGCCCCACAAGAAGTGCCCCTCTCTGAGCGAGATGCAACTTATCTCAGACACGCCATAGAGTTCTCCAAAATCGCTCGCGAGCGAGGAAACCGCCCCTTTGGTGCTGTCGTGGTCTCCAAGGACGGGGAGATTCTTTGCGAGGCCTTTAACAAAGGCACTGAAACGGGGGACGTGACCGCACATGCTGAAACCTCTGCGGTTCGACTTTTGGCCAATCGATTTGACCGAGAAACTTTGGCTCAAGCAACCCTTTACTCTTCTGGCGAGCCATGCGTCATGTGTGCAGGCGCCATTTTTTGGTCGGGCATTGGCCGAGTTATTTTTGGCATCGATGCTGTGCGCTTGAGGACCTTTCGAGGTGAGGTGGGCGAGCAAAAAGATTTTGAATTGTCCTGCCGTGATGTCTTCAAAGCATCCCCTCACTCAATTGAGTGCATCGGTCCTGCACTGATTGAGGAATCCACCGTGCACCACATTGGGTTCTGGAAATCTGCATAAGCCGTTAATGCACCAAAATAGGGAATAAATATGCGTGTCATGGTCATTTACTGTCACCCCGTCGAGACGAGCTATCACGCCGCGCTTCACCAAGAGGTTTTGAACAATTTACGCTTGGCTGGGCATGAGGTTGACGACTGCGACCTTTACGCAGAAAACTTCAACCCCGTTTTGAGCAGAGAGGAGCGCTTGGGCTATCACGAGGTACCGACCAATCAGATCCCCGTTCAAAACTACGTGAACCGCTTGCTCAACGCAGAGGCGCTGATTTTTTGCTTTCCCACTTGGTGCTTTGGACTTCCCGCCATGCTCAAGGGGTTTTTTGACCGGGTCCTCATGCCAGGAGTGGCATTTGATATCAGTGATCCCGCCAACGTCAAACCTGCCCTCACCCATTTGAAGCACATCAGCGCAGTGGTCACCTATGGGCGGCCTCGATGGATGGCCCTGTACATGGGAGACCCACCGCGCAAAGTCATCACAAAGTACCTCAAAATCCTGACTGGTGGTCACGCTCGCATCACCTACTTGGCCCACTATCACATGAACATTGCAACCCCCTCATCCTTGTCCAAATTCAAGAGCAAAGTCGGACAAGCCATGCGTCAACTCAAGGTTTGATGAATCCCATGCAATTTGATCAAACGCAGTCCGTCAAAGTCATCCAACGAGCACGCTTGCCGCAATGGGCTTTGCCCAAGGATTGGCCCAAGCATTTGGGTCATCCCCAATTGGCGGACTTGCACATTGAGCACGGGAAAATAGCTCGCATCAGCCCTCAAGTTGAAGCGCTTGACTCCACCTCTCAAGCTCAAAGCTTGGATTTGGAGGGTGCTTTGCTGCTTCCAAGCTTGGTTGACGCACACACCCACTTGGACAAAACATTGACCCTCTCCAGAATGGGACCGGTTGGACCAGGACTGTTGAATGCCATCCAAGCCATGATGCACGACAGAGC
>CAIPII010000072.1 GCA_903865035.1 uncultured Burkholderiales bacterium
GCAATGATAGCCTCAAAAAATTACGTTGTAAACAATATAGATACAATGATAATAGCGGAAGAACCTAAAGTCAGCCCATTTAAAGAAAAGATGGTAGAGGCTATTGCGGGAATTTTAGGTATAGACAAGTCGAGAGTTAGTATTAAGGCGACTACAAATGAGGGCGTGGGTTCTATCGGTAAAGGTGATGCATGGCTCCAAATATGAACAAATCAATTAGAACTTAATGTCATTTTTTAATATGACGAGACGATGAATTTAAAAAGAAAAAATTCATGCTGAAATTTGAGTTGAAGTTTGAGGTCACAAAAGAGTAATACCCTATCACTAGCATCAACTTGTTTCTTACTCAACCCAACCTTTGATATGAAAAAACTAACCAAGCAAGCTACTCGCGGTCTGACTGAACTCGTCTTGGTGACATGTTCTGCCACGATCCTGCCCACTTTGACCTGGGCGCAATCTGATGTCACTCGATTGGACACCGTAGAGGTTACGGCCAACGGGAAAGGTTCTTCAAGGCAAGTGGAATCAATTTCTGCTTCTGAGTTGAATCAAATTGTTCCAGGCGGAAGCCCAATGCTGGCAGTGGCGAGGTTGCCATCTGTTAATTTTCAATCTGCAGATACCTTTGGCTCTTACGAGTGGTCTGAGCGCATTACAGTGCGTGGATTCAATCAAAATCAGTTGGGCTTTACGCTTGACGAAATTCCATTGGGCGATATGTCTTATGGAAACTTGAATGGGTTGCACATCAGTCGCGCAATTGCCACAGAAAACATTTCACGCACCACCCTGTCTGCAGGGACAGGCTCATTAAGTACAGCCTCTTCAAGTAATTTGGGAGGAACGTTACAGTTTTTCTCAAAAGATCCATCAAAAGATCGTGGGCTAACTTACAACGTGGGTGCAGGTAGTTTCAATACAGGTCACTTTTTTGGTCGATATGAGACAGGACAAACGGATGCAGGTCGTGCCTATTTCAGCTTGACCAGCCAGACCTCAAATAAATGGCGTGGCACCGGAGCTGACCGCCAATTCATGTTTAACTCCAAGTATGTGAATGAATTTGGTGATAACAAGTTCACTGCGTTCATCAATACCTCTGATCGCCGTGAGGTAGATTATCAAGATTTGTCCCTCGCCATGATCAATCAGTTTGGACAAGGCATTGACAACACTTACCCCAATTTTGGGCAGGCTTTGAATATCGCAAATACCGTATGTGGCAATACAGTCAACGGTAAAGCAACTCCCTACACCCCCGCATGTGATTATCAATACTATGCAGGATCAGGCTTGAGGCAAGATCAACTTTTTGGTGCGAACTTAAAGAGCAACATCAGTGAGAATTTGTCGACCAAAGCCACGATTTATCACCACAATGACAACGGCGCAGGAACTTGGTATACCCCTTATGTGGCTTCACCCAACGGCAATCCGATCTCTGAGAGAACGACCGAATATGCAATTAACCGATCTGGCGTTTTGGGTGAGGTAAATTACTTGACTGGGGATCACTCGATCAAAGCAGCCATGTGGTATGAGGACAATTTATTCAATAACGCTCGCCGTTACTACTCAGTTTCGTCCAGTTCCCCTTCCTCACCCTATGATTTTCCGTCAAACCCCTTCTACACTCAGTGGCAATATCAGTTTGACACCAAAACAACTTTGTTCTCTTTAGAAGACTCAGTCGTTTTGAACCCAAATACAACTGTGAATTTTGGCGCTAAATCTCTAAAATCTAGCATCAACGGAAACTTGGAAGTTGGTGATCCCAGCTCAAAACCTCAGGGCAGCATCACGGCTTCAAAGCCATTCTTGCCACAATTGGGTATGACTTACACATTGGACCGCAGCTCAGAGATCTTTGCTGCAGTTGCCCAAAACATGCGTGCTTATCAAGCTTCAGGTGTTGGTGGACCTTTCTCTACATCGACAGCTGGTTTTGCAGCGATTCAAAGCACACTCAAGCCTGAGACATCTACCACCTATGAGGGAGGATGGCGTTTCAATGGTGCGACTCACCAAGATTTGGTTGCCCTTTATGACATCGAGTTCAAAGATCGTTGGTTGGGCATTCAAGTGGGCCCAGGTATTGTTGGCAACCCCTCTGTTTTGGCTAACGTTGGTGGCGTCAGCATGAAGGGAATTGAAGTTTCAGACTCTTGGAAAATGGGATCTGGCTACTCTTGGTACAACGGCGCAAGTGTGAATAAAAGTGTTTACACCAGTAACTATGTGAGCAATGGCGTGACGTACAACACCAACGGAAACACCTTGGTGGATACACCCAGTACCTTGTTTAAATCAATATTAAGTTATGACTCTGGATCCTATTTTGGTAATTTGAGTCTTGACTACATGGGCAAGCGTTACTACACCTACTCTAACGATGCTTCAGTTGGATCAAGAACACTTCTCAACGGCATGCTTGGATTTAAGTTGGGCGATTCGACCGGAATGAAAGACTCTGTGCTTCAGTTGAGCGTTACCAACATCACAAATCAAAATTACATTGCAACGGTTGGAAGTAACGGTTTTACCTACAGCGATCCGCAAGGTACCTTTCAAACTCTGCTGCCAGGCGCTCCTAGGGCGTTTTTCTTGAGCTTAAACGGTAAACTTTAATATCAATTCCCCTTCGTGATCCAAGCTGTGGGCCTTGAGGGGGAGGGGATTCGAATTTTATCCTCCGATGAGCCTGGCTAAAGAACTGGTGTTATAATCATTCTCCTTGGCCCGGTAGCTCAGTCGGTAGAGCAGAGGATTGAAAATCCTTGTGTCGGTGGTTCGATTCCGCCCCAGGCCACCA